>JBGCES010000730.1:0-9073 GCA_045106545.1 Saprospiraceae bacterium | reverse complement strand
GCACCCTAGCGAGGGTGACTTTCAAGAACTTATTTACGCCATTAGTTTTCCGAATGTGCAGCATTGGACGGCAGAAACGCCAAATCTGTATCAATTAATCCTTTCTACTTTTAATAAAAATGATGAATTATTAGAAGTAACAGGCTGCAAAATTGGCTTTCGCCAAATTGAAATCAAGAACGCACAACTCTGCGTCAACGGACAACCGATTTTAGTGAAGGGTGTCAATCGCCACGAACACGATGAAGTAACAGGACACGTCATCACGGAAGAAAGTATGATCGAGGACATTCGTTTGATGAAATTGTATAACATCAATGCTGTTCGTTGCAGTCACTATCCGAACGAACGCCGCTGGTACGAACTCTGTGATGAATACGGTTTGTACGTCGTGGACGAAGCCAATATTGAGTCGCACGGAATGGGCTTTGAGGAAGAGAGTTTAGCAAAGGATGAACATTGGTACGAAGCACATTTTGAACGCGTAGAACGAGCAGTCGAACGCACCAAAAATCACGCTTCTATCATCACTTGGTCACTCGGTAATGAAGCAGGTGATGGTGTTAATTTTGAAAAATTATACGCGTGGTTGAAAAAGCGCGATCCAAGTCGTCCGGTGCAATACGAGCAAGTTTTTGAAAAGGCACATACCGATATCGTTTGTCCGATGTATCCGAGTGTGGAGCATGTCGAAAATTATGCGTTGAAAACACCGCCGCGCCCCTTCATTATGTGTGAATATGCGCACGCGATGGGCAATAGTTTAGGCAATTTCGCGGAATATTGGGACTTGATTCGCGCGCACGATATGCTGCAAGGTGGCTTTATTTGGGATTGGCACGATCAGGGATTAGTAGCACAAACGGAAGTAGGAGAATCGTATTGGAAATTCGGTGGCGACTACGGCGGCAAAGACGTACCAAGCGATAATAATTTTTGTATTAACGGCTTACTCTTTCCCGACCGTACGCCACATCCACACGTAGAAGAAGTCCGTTATTTTTATCAAAATGTGCAATTTCGCGCCGTGGATTTGACAAAGGGTTTGATTGAAATCACCAACGAATTTCAGTTTAGAAACATTGATAATTATCGGTTAGAATGGGAGTTATGGGGAACGAAAAAGGAGCAAATCCAAACAGGACAAATCGTTGATTTACAGCTAGTTGCAAATGAATCAAAGGTGATTAATTTAGCTTATCAAACGGCACCACTTGCGGATACAGCAAATATTTATTTAAACCTAAAAGTTTACACTAAAACCGCCGAACCGCTCCTTCCGGCCGCTACTTTAGTCGCCCGCGAACAATTTAAAATTGAGGAGTGGTCAAATAGAAGAAAATGGTTAACTTCCGAACTATATTGGGAAACCGCACATTATGTACAGGTCGGTGAAAAATCGTGGCAACTGACCGAAACAGAAGAGTATTTCGTCAATCAAAACAGTAACGAAAGTGTAATTATTGATAAAAAAACGGGATTAATTCATAGCTATCAAGTGAACGAAAGCGAACTATTAAAGTCGCCACTCCGACCAAATTTCTGGCGTGCTCCCGTTGATAATGATTTTGGAAATGGTATGCCCGAACGGACAAAAATATGGCGAGATATACACCAAAAATTGGAACTAACATCCATTGAATTATTACCTACCAGACACGCAAAATCTACTGCCTATTATATTGCTGCACGTTTTGTTTTACCTGACCAATTAGGCAACTTCGAACTCAATTATTATTTTAATATCAAAGGTGGTATTACAATTTCAGGCGAAATTTGGTTAGCAGACAACGCCCCCGAAATTCCTCGCTTAGGTCTGCACACCTTTTTACAATCCGAATTGCAACATATCAACTGGCTCGGTCGTGGACCGCATGAAAATTACGTTGATCGCAACCGTTCTGCCTTTGTTGGTTGTTATAAAAGTACGGTAGCTGAACAGTATCATCCATATATTGCACCACAAGAAAATGGTGGAAAATCGGACGTACAAGAAGCATTTTTTACGAATAAAAAAAGAGATAAAAGCCTACATATCAGCGGATTACCGCATTTTGAATTTACCGCCACTCCCTTTTCACCCGAACAATTGACGCGGGAAGAACGCGGTGATTTTCATACTTATGATTTTTCAGAGACGCACATGTCAGAGACGATGCGCGAGCAAGGAATTTCATTGTGTATTGATCATAGACAAATGGGCATCGGTGGGACAGATTCGTGGTTATCGCATCCGTTAGATAAGTATCGAAATCAGGGGAAGGCGTATAGTTGGCAGATCTTTCTGCAAGGCGTTTATAATAAATAATTTTTTGACGCAGAAGGACGCAGATTATTATGATTCAAGTAGGTCTAAGCAATACTTCGGAGCAGGCTGCGACGTCTAATATTTTATATGTCGCTCACAACCTACTTGAATCATATAAATCATAAAAATCTGCGTCAAAAAATTAACCGATTTCCCGCCCCAACAAATCCATATCGCGCACTAACAACCGCCGCCGATTAAAAGTCAGTATATTCTTATTCCTTAAATCATTCAAAACTGTCGTCACCGTCTGCCGTGAAGTAGCCGTCAGATTAGCAATTTCCTGATGGGTCATAAACTGCCGTACCAGCATTTCATATCCAATTCTTTTGCCCTTATTCTCTGCCAAATCGTGCAAAAATTCAATAATCCGTGTCCGCGAATCTTTAAATACTAGCGACTCTAACCGCTGCTCCATTTCAAGCACTCGATTGCCCATAATTTGCAATAAAAACATACTCAATCCACTGCGATCTTTCATCAACAATTTAATCTGTTCGGTACTAATCACACAAATCACAGTTTGCTCCAGTGCTATCGCAAAGTCGCGTCGCTTTTCGCGTCCCATCAACGCCAACTCACCAAATACTTCTCCTTTTTGTAAAATTGCTTTCGTGATTTCCTTTCCTCCGCCCCCATGTGTACCAATTTTCACTCGCCCTTCCATGATAAAGAATAGCTTATCAGCCTGTTCATCTGATACAAATATATAATCACCTTTTCTGAAGGTTTTCTCCGTGTGTCGAACCTGATCTTGCCGTGCAGTCTTTGACGGACACAACATAGCCGAAACATCCAAATTCTCTAAATACCAAAGCGATTGATCCTCCATAACTTATCTTAATGTGTAATGTATAATATATATGTGGATTGTTAAAATTGTCTAATTGCCAAATTGTAGCAAAGTATTCATAGTGAGCGACTTACACTACTTTTGTTACGCAACAAAAGTAAATCAGAACAGTATCCAATTTCCAACGTCCATCTACTCAACTATTTCGGCGTTGGTAATGTATAATCGAACACTAACTAGTTTACAATCTCCTTTACAACTAGAAAACAATTTAATTGTTGATTGAGTTAGCTCACGATAAAATTTTGCGCAAGATTTTGTTTAATTTTGCTGGTGTATTCACCATTTATTCCCAAAATACTTTGGGATAGACTATTCATACTTTATCATTCAAAAAAATGGCATTATTCACTGAATTTCAACCTGTTAGCAAACAAGAATGGTTACAAAAAGTTGAGAAAGATTTAAAAGGTAAGCCGCTCGCTGATTTAAATTGGCACCTAAATGATGACATTACCCTAATGCCATTTTATCACGCAGATGATGCAACGCCATCTGTTGGGACTATTGCTACGGGAGCTGATAATCAATGGTGGATCGGAGAAGAATTTAAAGTGTCAGATCCTAAAAAAACCAATATTGAGTTACTGGCTGCACTTGAAAGAGGGGTTAATACACCTTTATTTTTAATCAACGAATTAGATGCTAAAAATGGATTGGCACAACTATTCAAAAATGTCAATATTGCCATCATCGGTGTCCATTTTGAGTTACGCAATAGTAATTTGAAACCTGTAGAACTGCTGGAAGCCTATTATCAATTTGCTATTCAAAATAACTACGATCCAACGCAATTACATGGTTGTCTAGGACTTGATCCACTGATCGATCCTACTCAATGTAGTGTTTCAGAAGCTATAGAAGCAATTTATTTTATTGAAAAAAATCTCCCTTTATTTCGGGTTTTTAATATTCAAAATACCGCAACACCTGGTCAATCCGAAACCGTCATCGAAGCACTAACTGCTCACGTGAGCCAAGGCATCAATTATCTCGAAATACTCAAAGGCGAAGGTCTTGAACCAGCACGAATAATAGCGCGGTTTCAGTTTTCTTTGGAAATTGGTAAGAGTTACTTTGTAGAAATTGCTGCGCTTCGTGCGTTTAAAGTATTGTGGGCGAATGTCTTAAAAACCTATGGCTGCGAAATTTATCCAATTTATTTAGATGCCTTTTTAGTTGATCACTCCTTCGGAGATGATGAATACACGAATATGATACGAGCGACAACGCAGGCAATGTCAGCAGTTATTGGCGGTGTCAATCGATTGACGATTCCACCTGCCAATACATATTTGGGTGGTAAAAATGACCTCACAGAGCGCGTTGCCCGCAATGTGCAGCACATTTTACAATTGGAAAGTCACCTCGACCGCGTACAAGATCCAGCAGCGGGTAGTTACTATATTGAGCATTTGACGAATGTGTTGATTGAAAAAGTATGGAGTAAACTAGGATGAAAATGGTTCAAAAGTAGTGTAAAGGACGTTCAAAAGTAGTTTTGACGATTTCCTAACCTAATTTTATAAAACTAAGCCCTACTTCATTTGTTAAACAAACAAAATATAAAATTCCAGTTTTCAGACTTAACAAGTGCTGATAACTGTTCATTAATCACTGATAACTACTTTGAAAAATAGACAATTATGGAAAATACAGCCACTAAATCTCCCGTAATGCTCTACACCGAGCAAACGCCGAATCCTGAGTCGCTTAAATATGTGACTAATAAAATGTTATACAAAGGTACTGCTGATTATCGCGAAGAAGAATTAGCGCGCGAATGGTCACCTTTAGCATCGGAATTATTCGATTTGCCTTACGTCAAAGGAGTTTATATTTGTAATAACTTCGTGACGGTGACTAAGGAATTCAATTACGAATGGGCGGATATCATGCTCAAATTGAAGCAGTTTATCAAAGAATATGTGGAAGCAGGTAAAGAAATGGTGAAAGACGGCTTCGCAGAAGCAATGGATAAATTGGAAGAGGAACGCGGCGCAAGCTACGAATACACGGAAGATGAAACGGAAATCGTAGCCAAAATCAAAGATTTGATTGAAACCTACGTACGTCCCGCTGTAGAAATGGACGGTGGTAATATCCAATTCAAAAAATGGGATAAAGGTATCGTAACCGTGGTCTTACAAGGTTCTTGTAGCGGGTGTCCTTCTTCTACTGTGACCTTAAAATCAGGTATCGAAGGCATGTTGAAACGAATGGTTCCTGAAGTGCAGGAAGTAGTGGCAGAAATGGGATAAATTTCACGGTGGGCGGCTGACGGTTGAAGGCAGAGCTGTTAAGTTCTTTAATGTAAAATAGCCTGCCCCGAAGAATTTCGGGGTAAAAGGCTAAATATAAAATTTAAAAGTACATTGAATACGTGCAAAAATGGTTCGGAACGCGACGTGTGACTTTTACATTTACTTCCTTCGGTCGTGAGAGAAGTTTGCGGTTTTACATTTTAATTTTTACATTAAAATTAGCACTTAACAGCTCTGCGGTTGAAGGTAGACGGTTACTCATCTAACTTGAACTACTCCACTTATGACGGGCAGTAAAGTCGTTTGGTTTTAACGGTTTTACTGCCCGTTTTTTGTACATTAACAGTTATATCGATATTGGAAAAAAGGCAATGTATTTCCCAAATCCAATATCCCCAATCCAATATCCAATTTCTATGCATTCCCATTCCTTTCCCAAACGCGTTCGCTACGGCGAAACTGACCAAATGGGTTATTTATATTACGGCAATTACGCCCAATTATATGAAATCGGTCGCGCCGAGATGATTCGCGATCTCGGATTGACTTATCAGGCAATGGAGAAAGAGTATGGCATTATGATGCCTGTGATGTCGCTGCAATGTCGCTTTGTCCGCCCCGCTTTGTACGATGAATTATTAACGATAAAGACGACCTTACGGAAATTACCAACTAGTTTTATTACCTTTCATCACGAGATCTTTAACGAGAAAGGAAAATTAGTAAATGGCGGTAGTGTGAAATTGTGCTTTGTGGAAACAGAAACGGGCAAGACCGTGAATTGTCCTGATTTTTTAAAGGAAAAGTTGCAACCGTTTTTTTAATTTTATAACAGCTATTTTCTGATGAGGACTGTCCAATTTTTTTATTTGACGCTGATTTTTTATAGCTTTTATGATTTAAGTAGGTTACGAGCAACGTATATCCACGTAGCTCACGACCTACTTAAATCATAAAAATCTGCGTCAAAAATTGAGTCTTTGTCAAAACTAGTACAGCTATCTCTTCTAATCTAACACCTTCGTAATTACATGATAAAAGAAAAAACGGTACAGGAAATTTTTGACCGCGTCCGCGTAGAGGATGTCGTACAGGAGTTTGTCAATTTGAAACGGCGCGGAGTCAACATGATTGGAAATTGTCCTTTTCATAATGAAAAAACGCCCTCCTTTACCGTTTCGCCCGCCAAGGGCATCTATAAATGTTTTGGTTGTGGAAAAGCGGGTAATGCCGTGAAGTTTATCATGGAACACGAAAATATTTCGTTTCCAGAAGCACTGCGCTACCTCGCCAAGAAGTATAATATTGAAATAGAAGAAACTGAACTTAGCGACGAGCAACGCCAAGAAAAACAAGAACGCGATAGCCTATACATTGTCAATGAATTTGCAAAGCAGTTTTTTCAAACGCAACTACTGAATACGGATCGCGGCAAGAGTGTCGGACTGAGTTATTATAAAAAACGTGGTTTTCGCTTAGAAACGATTGAAAAGTGGGGACTGGGTTACGCACCCAATCAAAGGGATTTGTTGACTTCTTCGGCTGTAACCCAAGGCTACAGCATTGATTTACTCCGCCGCTTAGGTTTAACTTCTAAATTTGATAGTGACTTTTTTCGAGATCGCGTCATGTTTACGATTCATAATCTGACGGGTAAACCCATTGCCTTTGCGGGACGGATTTTACAAACTGACGTCAAAGCGCCTAAGTACGTCAATTCGCCCGAAACGGATATTTACTTTAAAAGTAAAGTACTATACGGTGCGTATTTTGCTAAAACGGCGATTCGTAAGCAAGATGAATGTATTCTCGTAGAAGGTTATACCGATACCATTTCGCTGCATCAGTCGGGTATTGAAAATGTAGTTGCGTCTTCGGGCACATCCTTGACCGTAGGGCAAATCAATTTGATAAAACGCTACACGCCCAATATTAAGATCCTTTATGATGGAGACGCCGCGGGTATCAAAGCAGCATTGCGTGGACTGGATTTGGTATTGGAACAGGATATGAATGTGAAGGTGGTTTTGCTACCCGATGGAGAAGATCCTGATTCTTATTTGCAACAAGTTGGCGTAACAGTTTTCAAAGAGTATATCGCCGACAAAGCGGAGGATTTCATTCTTTTCAAGACAAATTTATTGCTTGCAGAAGCAGGTAACGATCCAGTTAAGAAAGCAGAACTAATCAACGATATTGTTAGTAGCATCGCCAAAATTCCTGATGCGATTAAGCGATCCCTTTATTTGAAGCAGTGTGCGGAAATCATGGGTTTGGAAGAAGCCATGCTGATGGGTTCGCTCAACAAATCCATCACCCGCGATCGCGTACGTAAGCGGCAGCAAGCCGAAAATGAACGCCGTCGCAAACAGCGTCAAGCGCAACAGAATGATAAATCAGGTAAACCAGCTTCGCCGCAGGATGATGGGAGTTTTCCAACGCAAGAACCCGCTTATTTACCTACCGAGGGCGAAATGCCACCCGATACATTTGCGCCGCAGCGACCGCCAAGTTCCGCGCCGCAGCCGTTAGGAGATGAATTTCAGGAAAAACACATTGCGCAGTTATTAGTCATGTCGGGCGATCAGATTTTTGATGAGGAAGAAAAAATTACAGTGGCACAGTATATTATTGGCAATATCGAAGATGTAATTGATGACTTTGATAATGGTACTTATCAAAAAATTGCCAAGGAAACGCGTGCGCGCTTATTAAAAAAGCAGCCCGTTAGTGAGCAGTTTTTCACTCATCATCCCGATAACGAAATCAGCCAAGCGGCAATTAATCTAATCACTTCACCTTACGAGTTTAGTGCAAATTGGGCAGAGCGTTATGAAATTTATCTGACGACTCAGAAAGTCCCCGAACTTAATTTCACGCCCGACAGTATTGAGTCTTTGAAGCGATTCAAATTGCGAAAAATCATGAAAATGTGTAATACCAATCAGGAAAAGATCAAGAAATATACGGCAAGTCAAGAGATGGATAAAATGATGCGACACTTGAAAGTACAACAGAAATTACTGGCGATGCGCAATGAATTGGCGAAAGAGTTGAATACCGTAATTTTAAAATAACATGTGAAATATTACAAAGCCGATTCGCAAATTTATTTATTTAGGAACGCGAAAATTATTAGGTAATAGTAATAAACAAAATCGAAACTTCAATCTCCAATGTGCGTAAGCACTAAGAGCTTGTCGAAGCATTAATAAAAAGTAACTGAGAAGTTACTTTTCTGATGGTTCGTCAGATTTTTTTTCACATAAAACCAAACGTGGCAGACATATTGCCTTACCCATCACTTTTTTTTATATTTATTTCATTAAAAACTTAATCAAATATATTTTTTTTATATCTTTGTGTCAGCAAAACCTAACTTAATACACATTACAAAGTGAGAAAGAGATAACCATTTTTTATTATTGGAAAAATCGTCGCTTCGTTTTATTAAGACATTTTCCAATATTATTTTATGTTCTACATGAGTTTCACCGGGATTAAACTTTATTGCATCAAACCGATCATACCCAATTGTGGGTCGTACGTACCGCATATTTGAAGGGAACGAAATGTTTTTTTTAAGTGCACCACTTAGTTAGTTAATATTCGTAAGCAAACTATTGCTATTCTAAAAATTGATGAGAA
>JBGCES010000073.1:0-4426 GCA_045106545.1 Saprospiraceae bacterium | reverse complement strand
CTGCTTTTTTTAAATATTCCTCTTCTAATGCCACTTGCCCTTGTGCAATTTTTAACAAATCAGCTTGCACATAATTTCTATTCAATTGTTCTAAATATTGACGCGCATATTCAGGTATCCAAATGGTATCGTAATGCGCAGCGAGTGCGGCAGTGAGCGTGCTTTTGCCCGTTGACTCTACACCAGTAATTAAAACTTTACGTACTGTTTCGAGCATTTTGCTTTTTTATTAAAAAAATTATAATTTGAATGTGACGCAAAGATGAATAACCAAAATTACGATAAAACTGTTTTTATGAAATATTTTTCAATTTCCAACATCCCCAATCTAACATCCAATATCCATCACTCATGCAAGATATAGAACCTTTTTATCATTGGCGCGGCTATTACGAGTCGGAAAAAGACAAACGTTCGCCCTTCTACGGACGTACCTACAATGAATTTTATTATACCAAAAAGATTTATAATTACTTCATTCATCCGCAATGGGACAATTTTGGTTCGCCCACGCTATACATGAAAGTGCTGTTTGCAGATTACGAAGAAGGCTTTGCGATTTTTGAATTTATTGGCGAATGGAACGACTGCGTGACCAACGATATTATGTTTTTAAAACGTGATGTCATTGATCCCATGTTAGACGAAGGCATTTCCAAATTTTTGATTATTTGTGAAAATGTCCTCAATTTTCATGGCGACGCGGATGATTATTACGAAGAACTCTACGAAGATGTGCGCGACCGTGATGGCTGGGTTATTTTATTGAATACACTCGACCACGTGGTAGATGAAATGCGCGATACGCGGCTGCAAAATTACGTCTATGTCGGCGAGGAATTCAATGATTTAAATTGGCGACCGCAGAAGCCGAAAATTTTAATCAAAGCGTTGGATGCGTTGGTGAATGGCGAGGTGAAGCGGTATTTGCAATAATGGTATTGGAGAACAGGCATTCCTGCCTGTCAAGTTAGTTTAGCACGTTTACTGGCTTCTGCCTGTTGAGCTAGTCGAGTACGTTTGCAGGCAAGAATGCCTGTCCTCCAGCAAGGAACGATTTTAGATAAAAATTCGTTGAGGTGCATGAAAATAATCATCAAAATATAAACCTCATTTCCATGCGTTACTCCAACCAATGGCTACTTGCCCAAGACCGCGAATTCATTCGTAAAGACTTTCTTTTCTTTTGGGGACACCGTCCGTCTCGCGATGGTTCGGTGAACAAATCCTGCTTTAGTCAATGGTTTGCAGCCCCTTTTCAGGTCGATGATATTGAATACTTAACTGCCGAACATTGGATGATGGCAGGCAAAGCGCGGGTATTCAAAGACGATGAAATACTCGCCGAAATTTTAAAAGCCAAACATCCACACGCAGCAAAAAAATTAGGGCGCAAAGTGCGTGGTTTTGATCCTGTTGTTTGGGAAGAACATCGCATGGATATTGTAGTGGAAGGCAATGTGCATAAGTTTTCACAACATCCTAAACTAACAGAATTTTTATTGGGAACGGGTGATAAAATACTTGTTGAAGCAAGTCCGTATGACCGTATTTGGGGCATTGGGAAAGGCGAAAAATTTGAAAACATTGAAAATCCAAATACGTGGGATGGATTGAACTTGCTAGGATATGCCTTGATGGAAACGCGGGATCGACTTCTAACTAGCTATTAATTTCAAACAAAGCTAGAGCGCAGCGGAAAGCTGCACCCTAGCGAGAGTAAGTTATTATTTTCCAACTCCTTAACTGTTTAATTTTTTATCAAAATGATACTTTATCGTCCCGTCAATCAAGCGGAATTAGATTTAATAATTGCCTCCAACTGGCAGCGTTTTCCGCCGCGTTTGCCTGGTCAACCGATCTTTTATCCCGTTTTAAATGAAGAATATGCCACGCAAATTTCTAAGGAATGGAATGTGCCAACATACGGTATGGGATACGTTTTAAAATTTGAAGTCGCAGATGAATTTACGGATCGTTACGAAGTAAAAAAAGTAGGTTTGGATCATCACGTAGAATTATGGATTTTAGCGGAAGATTTAAAAGAAATGAATGATAATTTGGTGGGGCAAATTGAGTTAATTGCAACTTATCCCTAGTTGAACTAACATCAAACCTTTTAATACGAATTTAATTAAACGCAAAGGACGCGGAGGCGCAGAGTTTTCCGCTCTAACATGTTCAAAATGAAACGTTCGCAAAGATTTTTTCGGTAGAAAAAAATTAGCAGAAGTCGCGGAGTTAGAGGTACAAGTTGGTTTATTAATTTAATCTGTAGGGTAAAAACAACGTCAATCAGCGTCCTTCATAAAAACCAGTGTCAAAAAATTCACATGCGTAAAATAAAACTCTACAGCGCTATTTCCCTCGACGGAAAAATCGCTAAAGCAAGCGGCGAAGTCGATTGGCTAGACCAAATCCCCAATCCTAATAAATTGGACTATGGGTATTTTGCTTTTTATGATACCATTGATACCGTTTTGATGGGAAATAAAACTTACCAGCAAGTGTTGGGTTTTGATGTACCTTATCCGTATCGGGAGAAAAAAAGCTACGTTTTTACGCGCGATACATCTTTGGCTTCCGATGAAAACGTAACTTTTATTAGTAAAAATATTCCTGATTTTTTGACTGATTTAAAAGAACAAGAAGGAAAGGATATTTGGCTCGTCGGTGGTGGAGCATTAAACGCGTTATTACTAAAACATCAACTCGTAGATGAGTTTATCGTCCACGTGATGCCAATAGTTTTAGGTGGCGGTATTTCACTGTTTAGTGATATTATTGAACCGACGCAATTGGAGTTATTGAATAGTAAAACGTATGATACGGGCGTGGTGGAGTTGAATTATCAAGTAAAAAAGCAATTTAATAAAGTGGAAACTCGCAATTCAGAACCATAATTCTCATATTTGCGTTTTGGGGAGCACAGGCGTTACTGCCAGTGCTAAATTAAGTTAATAAACGTCCACAGACAGGAATGTCTGTGCTCCAACATAAGAAAATATGCCAAAGCAAAAGAAATATATGATTACCTCCGCCCTGCCTTATGCTAATGGGGCGCTGCACCTCGGTCACTTGGCGGGCGCGTATTTACCTGCCGATATTTTTGTGCGTTACTTGCGCTTGCAGGGGCGTGATGTCGTGTGGGTATGTGGTTCGGATGAGCACGGGGCAGCAATTACGATTCGAGCGAAGAAGGAGGGAATTCCACCACAGGAAATCATTGATAAATATCACGAACTGAATAAGTCCACTTTTGAAAAATTGGGCATTTCGTTCGATATGTATCACCGAACAAGCGCGGAACTACATCATCAGACTTCGCAGGATTTCTTTTTGAAATTATTCAATGACGGTGGGCAGTTTGAAGAAAAAACCACGGAACAGTATTACGACGAAGGTTTTAATCAATTCCTAGCAGATCGGTTCATTATTGGAACTTGTCCGACTTGTGGTTTTGAGGAAGCGTATGGCGATCAATGTGAAAATTGCGGTTCTACCCTATCGCCAATGGAATTGAAGAACCCGCGTTCCACTTTGAGTGGAAATACACCCGTTTTAAAATCAACGACGCATTGGTTTTTCCGATTGGATAAACACGAGGCGTGGTTAAAAGAATGGATTGCGCAGGGAACGTTGGATAATGACCGCCACCACAATGAAAATCGTTGGAAAAAACACGTCGTTGGGCAATGTATGTCTTGGTTAGACAATGGCTTACAGCCACGTTCGATTACCCGTGATTTGGATTGGGGAATCAAAGTCCCTTTGGAAAATGCGGAAGGAAAAGTGCTCTACGTGTGGTTTGATGCGCCGATTGGATATATCTCTGCGACCAAACAATGGGCAGCAGATAATGATAAAAATTGGGAAGATTACTGGAAAGGAGACGATGTAGAGCTCATTCATTTTATTGGAAAAGATAATATTGTTTTTCACTGTATTGTCTTTCCTTCAATGTTGAAAGCGCATGGCGATTATGCGTTGCCGAAGAATGTTCCTGCGAATCAATTTTTGAATTTTGAAGGGCGTAAATTTTCTAAATCGAAAGGTTGGGGCATTGAGCAGCACGACTATTTGGAGGAATTTAAAGACTTTCCGAATAAAGAAGATGCACTGCGTTACACCTTGATTCGTAATATGCCGGAGACGCGCGATGCTGATTTTCGCTGGGATGATTTTGTGGATACGCACGATAAAGAACTGGCGGACAATTTGGGTAATTTTATTAATCGGGTGATCGTCTTAAGCAATAAATACTACGATGGTGCAGTACCTGAGCCTTCTGCGCAGTGGAACGATCAACTAGAGGATGTACGTCAATTAGTTGCTTCGTGGGCGATGTACATTGAGGAGTTTAATTTTAAAAACGCGATTAGTACGATCATGGAAATTTCCACTTATGGGAATACCTACTTACAAG
>JBGCES010000729.1:0-1902 GCA_045106545.1 Saprospiraceae bacterium | reverse complement strand
AAGGCTTGAATAGTGCGATTAATGTCACGCCCGTAACGGACGGCGATGTAATCAAAACCCGCTTGCAGAACAACTATGCCAATAGTCAGATTTCAATTTACAACGCAGGGGCGCAAACGTGGCAAGGAAATTTGACTGATTTATATCCGTACGCTGGATATAAAATCAAGCTCAATAATCCAAGTGGTAGTATCCTCTTCTACAACGCCGGAACGCCCTTGAACGATCCCGTACCTTTCGCGAAAAGCGGTAATCCACCAGCTGCCGATCCATTAGACGAAACGACTTGGACAGTGCCGACGCTGCAATATGAATTTAATATGTTCGTCACTGCTGAGGTAGAAGCGAACGGCTCGATTGCCGAAGATGCGAATGATAAATTAGCTGCTTTTGTGGGTAATGACTTACGGGGTGTAGGCAAAGTAGAATTTATTCCCGCTTTGAATCGTTTCGAGTTGCCGATGTTAATTGGCGCCAACCAAGCGACGGAGAACTTTAGTTTCTACTTCTACGATGCAAGTTTGGATCGCGTTTTTGAAATAACCGAACAGTTGAATTTCAAAGAAGAAGGTTACGGTACATTCCCGAATCCATATCCATTTAAAGTACAGTTGTTTCAAGTACAAATTGATAAGACCGATACGGGTTGTGGTAATAATGCTTCTGGCGCAATTAGTTTGCAAACGAACGGCGGAAATGCGCCTTATACCTACAACTGGTCAGACGATGTTACTGGACCGAATCGGGCTAATTTAGCTGCGGGAATGTACACCGTTTCCATCACGGATACGCGAAATATTCCATTGGTTTACAACATCGAAATCATTAGTACCAATACCAGCATTCCCGCGCCGACCATAGCAAGTTCCGACCTCGACAATCGCGTTTGTCAAGGTGGTAGTATTACGTTGTCGGCAAGTTCTACGGCAAATACCGCAACTTTTATCTGGAAAGATGAAAATGATGCGATTATTGCGGAGCAAATGCAAATAAGTTTGAGTAACTTACAGCAGAATCGTACCCTCACCGTTTTAGCGAAAGTAAATGGCTGTTTTACCCAATCCGAAACAGTTAATATTACTGTCAATAGCTACATCAACGCCGAATTTTCGGTAGATGACCGCACGCCCCTCGTCGCGGAACAAGAAGTGATTTTTACGCCTGATTTTCTGGATAATAATGTGCAATACCAATGGAATTTTGGTGATGGTAATTCTTCGACCGATCCCGTGGCACGGCATACCTATACGACTAGTGGCAAGTTCAATGTGGTGCTGACAACGCAGAACGGAAGTGGCTGTAGCAATACCTTCTTCCGCAATCAATTCATCATTACGGATGGCAACAGCACAATTTGTGATAGCTCAGTAGATTCGGATGGCGACGGTATCAAAGACGATTGTGATAACTGTCCGTACTACCCGAATTTCGCACAGACAGATGATGATGGCAATGGTAAAGGCAATGAATGTGATTGTAACTTCTATGCGACCAATCAGAACTTCTTGACCATCGGCGGAACGCTAGAAAGCAAGCGTTACATCGCGGCGCAAAATATTATCTCCGATGGAAAAGTGGTAAGTGGTTATACAGAATTGTTTGCGGGGAATCAGATTATGCTGGAAGCAGGATTTACCGTGGAAGCAGGGGCGACTTTCCTTGCCGAAATTTCGGAAACAGATCTCGGTAATTGTCTGCCGTTTGCAGAAGATGATATTGATTTGCGCCAAGCAGAAACGAGCGACGTGCGCACGCTATCCGCAGCAAATCAATTATCCGTTTATCCAAATCCATTTAACGAAACTGCCACCATTGTTTACCAATTGGTAGCCGCAGGTGAAGTAGAGGTTGGACTGTATGATCTAAATGGTTCGTTGCTCCAATTGCTGCAACCGCAACAGT
>JBGCES010000728.1:0-5887 GCA_045106545.1 Saprospiraceae bacterium | reverse complement strand
GTGATGCTAAACATCGTCCAATCTGAAAGTTCTTTAGCAAAACCATATTTAACAGCACGTTGCTGATAATAGTCATTTACAAAATCCAACCCACCCGCTTGATTGAAATCCGCCAAGCTATTAAATTGTAATTCTGGATAGTGACTAAAATAAGATTTAATGCCGTGATATAATGTTGTAAACGGAGTAGAACGATGTTCTTCGTCTGCTAACGATTGAAAATGCCAAGTCATAGATGTAGGAGCACTAGATTGCAATAAAGAATCTAATTTTTCTGTGCCTTCTGTTACACTCGCTCCCTCTGCTCCTGAACTAAAATAGAGCGACCGATCCAAATTAGGATTGGATATAAAAAAGCTATCTAATTTTTCAATTCTTGCGGACAGAGGAAACGGACTTGCCGCGATATATCCATCAAATAATTCTGGATTAGAAATCAGACTTTCAATCACAAAACCACCACCAAATGCCCAGCCAAATAACATCCGTTCAGATGTCGTTCTAAACTCTTTATCAATGAAAGCAACTACCTCGTTTTCAATAAATTCCAAATATTGCTGCGCGTTTACACTATAATTCCGATTCCGTTCACTTGGATGTCTGTTTATCCCTACAATGATAAATTCTGGGGTTTGTTTAAAATCAATAAATGTTTGTTGCAAGCTAACGCCATGCAAAAAGTAGCGTTGTCCATCCAAAATATACAATACGGGATATGCTGTTTCAGACTCTACGTAACTAGCCGGTAAAAACACTTTAATTTCTTTTTCCGCATTCAATGTTTTAGATGGAATCGTATATAAAGAGCCAACTACATTATCTTGAGTACTAACTTGTGCATTGATGTTGAGGTAAAAAAGTAATAGGCAAACAGAAATAAGTAGTCTTAGTATCATAACAATATTTGCTTAAATTATACAGCAATTTTTAGTGTAAAATTTATACGTTTACTACGTAACGATATTAGTTGTTGTTCGTCTCATTTTTCTTATTCTTTATGAACTCTTCTGTTCTCTTTTGTTGGTCTGCAAGATTCCATTCTAATGGTGTTCTCTTACTCTTTAAAAATTCAATAATTGGTTCAAGTCCTATTCCAGCACGTCTCTGATCAACATTTGCTGGATCGACTATTGGCCAAACATCAAAGCTTTTTGTTTCTTGATATTATTTGATTTGACCGCCATAAACTTGAAGCTCTCCGCTATCTGTAGCTAATCTATCTTCCGATCTTGCCAATAATCGCGGTTCCAATTTTTTCCTTTTTACTGCTTCTTTCATTATTGGAAGATACTTTATTCGAGTTTCAATATCTGAATGCTGAATTACATTGCAAATCGTCAAATTTCCCGATTCGCCAGTGATTTCTGGGTCTGGCCATTCATGTTTTCCAAGGATCTCTACTACTTTTTTTTCATTAATTAAATGATTTTTTTCGAATATTTCTTGCTGTTTTTGGGCTTCGGGAGATTCTACCCCATAAATTTTCATAAGAGAATCTCGCATCCGTATTGGTGTCTGTTCCGTTCTCCAAATTGTATCTAAAACAGACACTAAATTTTCAATAGATTTGGCTGGTTTAGTGGGTTGCTTTATTTCTTTTTGTTCCGTGCATGCCAAAATACAAAGCACCAATAAAGTTAGTATTAATCGCATTTTTAAATTTATTTTTAATAATCCAGATATACAATTCTTCTTTATTTTATCAAGTAGAATTGTTGCGTAAATTACGTTTTTTTGATTTTAAATATATGTAACCCTTTAATCGAGTAAAAGAAAAATTAAGCAAAAAAATAAAACCCTCCGTTTATCCTTTTTTTAGATCATTGATCCTAAATTAGCAATTGTAAGGTTCGCTACACACCATCCACTCAGATCCATGAAGGAAATCATCCACCAAATTCGTAATAACCCGCATTATAAAGATCGGCTACTCGTTTTATACGTGCTGCCACTGATGGCGATTGCGGGGACGTTAATTGGTACTCGTCACTCTGTTAGCGGTATTTTTTTAGATAGTATTATCATCAAGAAAATAAGTTATAATCTACTGACGATTATTTTGGTGTGGCTGAGTTTTCGATTTATCATTCACCAGTTGGATCAATGGTTGCCGTGGGAGCAAGTAAAAACTGGCTACCGCTGGTTGATTCAGTTATGCTTGACCTTGGTATTTACCCTCGTGGTCTTACTAACATTTACTTATCTACGAACGTATTTCATTCCCGCTTGGGAATTTATCCCCAAATTATTTTTATCAACCGATATTCCACTGACTATAATTTTTCTGCTAATCGGGAATTTTATCTATTACCATTGGTATCAGCTTACTTTAATCAAAAAGCCCGTAACACCTACTTCTACTTCACCCAAAGCAAGTCCGTTATTCGTCCAAAAAGGACGTACGACCCTACCAATCGAGCCTACTGCAATCGCTTTTATTCTTCGAAAAAATACCATCAATTATCTCCATACTTTCGATGCAGATCGGTATGTAATTGACCATTCATTGCGCCAGTTGGAAGAGCAGTTACCCGCTTCAGATTTCTATCGCATCAATCGGCAATTACTCGTTCATCGACGCGCCATTCATGCTTATGCAGTCTTACCTAATCGGCAATTAGCCATCGATTTATCGCCTTTATCAACCGAAAAAGGCGTGCTCAATAAAAATCGAGCTGCCGATTTTAAACGCTGGTTTGCTGAAGGTTAGTTAGTTGACTAGATTCGTGTCCTTTTGATGCTGTCTAGTGTCCCTTTCGCGCAAAAATCGTTGGTTTTCATAGAAAATGTAGTTGGATTTGGTTCATATTTGTATCGTACAACAAAAACTTCGCTATGAATAAACTAAAACTATTTTTCTACCTTTTCCACTTCTTTCTTGCTTCAAACGCATTTGCTCAACTAACGGCGAGCAACGAATTTTCCCTCTCTTTAGGTGCGACTAATTTCTCTCTATTGGATCAACACGCTTCGCCATTAGTTTACCAGATGACCGCGCCTAGTATTGGTTTTCATTTTTCCAAAAACAAACCTCAATGGCGATGGGAAATCGAGGCACAAGCTACTTTAGGAAATTTACAAATTCAACGAGATGATTTAGCTTTTAATTTGACTAATCGCTTCTTTCAACCACGTACTTCGATGTTTCATTTACAATATGGTTGGTTGAAAAACGTAGTTAAAAAAGATAAATTTCAAACCTATTTGGGTGGTAAATTACGCTACGAATTTTGGCAAGATTTCGATTCAGTAGCGAATTGGGCTTGGGGTATCGGTCAAGGGAGTTTACAACTAGCTGGACGGCAAGAATTTATTTTAAAAAACGAGCAACAAATCACCTTGGAACTCGCAATTCCAATAGTTGGTCTCATTACTCGACTGCCTTATAATTTGATTCCGCGTATTCCCGACCAGTCGCCGGGCGTTGCCTCTTTTTTTGCAACAGGTACGCGTTTGACCTCTCTCCATCAGTATCGTTCTTTATTTTTTAATATCGGTTATCAAAAAGCACTAAACGAGCGGTGGCAAGTTGGTTTAAAAATACAAACCGATTTATATTATTACGAACTTCCCGCACCAGTGCGAGCACGACAACAGCAACTCCAGCTCAATTTGACTTATCGGTGGAGTAATTAATATCTACGCTGTATTTCTCTGCGTCCTTCGCGTTTAATAAAAAACGATTATCATGTTTCCTTTTTCCCAACGATACTTTACTTTTTTAATGCTCGTCTGTTTATTAAGCAGTTGTCAAAATACGTATTCCGATCAGTTGGTCGCGGACGATCCCGTTGCTAGTTTTGATTATTTGTGGCAAGACTTCGCTGACCATTACGGAACTTTTCAAGTAAAAAATGTAGATTGGGAAAACCTCTATTCTATCTATCGTCCGCAAATCAATGATAACAGTTCTCCAACTGAATTATTTGATCAAACGGTTAATTTACTAGAAGAATTAAACGATTCACATATCTATCTTTTCGATCCTGCCAATGCAGATTTACAACGAAATACTGGTGTTTATGGGGAACGAATCCGCGCGGATTTTTATGATCTTGATTTAATGTTAATCCAAGAAAAATACCTCAGCGAAATAATTGATTATCAAGAAGATGCGCAAGTTTTATATGGAAAAATAGCGAATAATATTGGCTATTTATATCTCGGATTAATGTTTGATAATTTAGAGTATTGGGAACAACAAATAGAAATAGTATTGGAAGAATTAGCCAATACGGACGGGTTAATTATTGACATTAGAGATAACGGCGGTGGTGAAGATGAGGTTAGTCGCTTGATTGCAAGTTACTTTGCTACGGAACGTCAATTGTATATGCTTTCGCGCTATAAAATTGGCAAAACAGCAACGGATTTCGCAGAAACAGTGAGCTGGCACGTCGAACCCAACGGACGCAGATCATACACGCAACCACTCGTTTTACTTACCGATCGCTATACAATTAGTGCTGCCGAAACCTTTACGCTCGCCATGCGAACCATGCCGCAACTTACGCACGTCGGCGATACGACCACGGGCGCATTTTCCGATACTGTAAATCGCGAAATGCCCAATGGTTGGCGATATGGTTTGCCCGTAGCGGATGTGCGCGATGCGAATGGAGAAAGTTGGGAAAGTCTGGGTTTACCACCAGAGGTAGTCGTGATCGGTTCACCCGAATTGCTCAATAACGGTCAGGATGTGATGTTGGAAAAAGCAATTGATTTGTTTTAAAACTACAACCGCTCTATCCACTCCCCTTCCGTCGTCAAATAACTAGTTTGTAAATTCGCCGCCATACAAGAATGCACGGGCAAAACAAAGATAAAATCACCAATCCGCTGCTGCGCCATTAGTGCTTTGGGCAAACGAATAATCCCATGTTCCTGTGATAGACTGCGCACATAAGCATCGGGAATTACTTCACCCCAACCCGTTTCCGTTTGCACCACTACTCTACCGAAAATCGTCCCGTAGTCGGGATGTTCCAAACGATCTTTAGAAAAATGCACACCGCCGCCATAAACGACCACTTCTTGACGTTCCCGATGTAACGCAACAATGGGGCACGCCATCGCTACAGCGATATTTTCGTAAGCATTAGAACCAATGGCACGTTGCGTTAAATCGTAAAAAACGAAGTTGCCTGGACGTAATTCCGTCATTCCAGTGAAATCCTCCGCAACGCTACAACTGGGCGTATCGCCATAGGAATATTCCAACGGACGCGGGTGATTTATAAAATGCTCCTTTAACGTTTGCATCCGTTTTAGACTCAAGGCGTGGGTTTGTTCGATGCACATTTTAGAACGACATTGATAAGTGTGCCCAGCGTGCGCAAGAAATCCTTTAAAATCTAAATTATTTGCATTTTCTAAAGTGGTTACCAATGATTGAATCAAACTTAGATTTTCAGCTGCAATCCCCGTGCGACCGTAACCAACATCAATTTTTATAAAAACACCAACATGCTGCTTTAGATTTTCTTTTAAATAAATTGCCACTTCCAACGATTCCACCAAGACATTAATTTGAACCTGTTCTGTCAGCTGTTCAATACGCTTTAATTCTAAAATATTAGTCGGAAAAGCAATCGTAATGTCCGACCAATCAGACGCGAAGTACTCTGCCATTGCGACGGAAGAAACGGTAATTTTCTCTACACCACGTTGCGCGTACCATTGACCGATTGTACGCGATTGATGCGTTTTAAAATGAGGTCGCAAGCTAATGTTGTGGCGTTTTGCTTTGGCAATCATGTGATCAATATTGACGAGACAGCGATAGCGATCGAGGAGTAAAGTGGGCGTTTGGATGGAAAGGTTCATTTAGAAAATGTAAAATAGCCTGTACCGCAGAATCACGGCGTAAAATGTAAAAGTAGAGCGA
>JBGCES010000727.1:0-3646 GCA_045106545.1 Saprospiraceae bacterium | reverse complement strand
GCTTCTTCGCAGTTTTTTGATAAAAAAAATTATGGTTTCGAGACGCAGTTGCCAGATGGAGAAAACAACAATGTTTCCTTGTTAGGAATGCCCGCTGAAAATGATTGGATCTTGCATGGCCCTTATTCAGATAAAAGTTTGATTCGTAATGCGTTGACGATGCAAATCGGAAGAGACATGATGGATTATGCTTCGCGAACGAAGTTTTGTGAAGTGGTAATAAATGGTAATTATCGCGGCGTTTATCTACTGATGGAAAAAATCAAAAGGGACGAAAATCGCGTCGATATTGCCACCTTACGACCAGCAGATACTGCGGGCGATGAACTAACTGGCGGCTATATATTTCAACTGGATCGAGACGATGAAATTACGGAGGACGACGGTTGGTATTCGCCTCATGGCAGCAATCCATATTATGCCTATCATTCGCCTAATTATCGGCAACTGATGCCCGTACAAAGGCAGTATATGGAGAATTGGATGACTAATTTTGAACAGGCGATGTTGCAACCTACTTTCTCCATTACGTACGAAAATTATATTGATGTCAATTCCTTTATTGACTATTTTTTAATCAATGAATTGGCGAAACACATCGACGCGTTTAAGTTGAGTTTCTATATGTATAAGCAGAAGGATAGCAATGGAGGCAAATTGCATTTCGGACCGATTTGGGATTTTAATTTAGGTTATGGCAACTTTGATTTTGGCTGCGACGAAGCCGCTAATGGATGGATTTATCTTTGTACCTCGCGGGCTTTTTGGTTAAATAAAATCATTGGTATCAGCTCGGTTCGTGACCGTATGCATTGTCGCTGGCAGACACTGCGCCAAGACGAATTAAACACCAATACTTTACTGAATAGAATTGATAGCTTGGTCACGGAATTAGGTCCAGCAGTGGAGCAAAATTTCACACAATTTGATGTTTTAGGACAATACCTTTGGCCCAATTCCTTTGTTGGAAATACCCATACAGAAGAAATCGATTTTTTAAAAAGTTGGCTAATTCAGCGACTCAACTGGATGGATAATAACATGTATGGTAATCCTAATTTTGACTGTGACGAGTTAGTTAGTGTGAATGAACTTCCTCTCGCCCAACAGTTGGAAGTTTATCCAAATCCATTTAAAAATCAAATTACTTTTTCTTTAAAAAATGAAAGTGTGAACGATGGCGAAGTTTTGATTTTCAATACATTAGGTCATCTAGTAACTCGCTTTGAATTATCGCAAAAACAGACCTTAAATCAGCAAAGTTTACCGACTGGATTATATTTTTATGAATATAGGCGAGGGAAGCAGTTGGTGCAGCAAGGGAAATTGGTGAAGCAATAAAACTTAGTTTTAGTTTGTTTTACTCGGCGACTGCGTCGCCTCGTAAAGGGGTTTTTAAGGGAGCGGTTTTTCAACTTTTCCCAGTGGAAAAGTTGAAAAACCGCTCCCTTAAGATCCTTTATCCGAGCCGCCGAAGGCGGCGAGGTAAAATCAACTCTTATTTACTTTACACATTCAACCAATAACTCACTTTCAAATTAATTGACCGAAAACGCGGCGTAAAATCCGTTGTGTAGTAGTTATCGTTATACACCAAATACAAATCTGAAAGCGGCGCAAAACGCCATTGCAAACGAGAATTTATGCCTAAATTCTCGCGCTGATTGCTGTATTGAACGATGGTCGTCCAAAAGATAGATTTACTAAAAGTTACATCCACGCGGGGCGTTAACAACCACAAATCAGCACTATTGTATGGCTCGGGCAAACGGATACCGTCATAGTTCAACGCTAAACTAAACTGCGCCCAAGGTTGCACTCGATACGCGACTCTTCCGCCCATAGAATATCTATTTCCATTAAAAAATTGCCCCAGCGTCGTATTGACATTGTAAGTGAAAAGGCTGGTATTATTGGAAGTAAATTCAAAATTAGCCTGATTAAAAGTGTAATCAGTATCACCGGGCAACGGAATCGCGTCATCCATGCGAGTTGGGTCAAATTCATCCGTAAGGAAAATGTATTGATTGCGGTAAGTCATATTGAGTTCCGCTCGGTTTTTAAACTGCATTTCCCAGGTAAATCTTAGGTTATAATCGGCTAATTTAAAATCAAGTGATGGGCGCAAGTAATTGATAAACAGCACATTAACATTGTGGCGATTAACTGCGGTGCTGTTTTTAGGAAAGAAAAAACGCTGGGCAAAATGCCCCATCTTTACAATATCAGTACGCGGCACAAAACCTAAATCCGCTTGAAAATCATTATCCACATATACCCAATCGGATATCAGCAACCAGTTATTCTTATTGTATCGAATAATAGCTTCGGCGGAGTAATTCCCCTCGGTATCATCGGGATTGAATGATTTATGCACATAAAATCGCCCCGACCAAGCATTATCCGCCGTTGCTAAATTGTAATCCGCACCAATGACTCGATTGTATTTTTCGTTGTCCTCCACAAAATCATCATTACCAAAGGTCTGCCGATTAACCATGAAAACGCCAATATTGGAACGACTAGCCACTTTGCGTTGCAACGCTACCATCATATTGTTGTTGGAAGCAATTTCGTTCGCTTCATCCGCCGCAGTTTGGATATTTAAAATCCCTAATCGCCAGTTTTCGTCTAGTTTTCCACTTAACCTCGCTCCACCAATAATGCTATTTTGAATCAAATTATCTGCCGTATCACGTGCCAGTCCAATCCGACGCGAAAAGAACGGTCGCGCCTCACTAAAGAAATTTCCAAAAGAGGCAAACAAGTCGCTGTTATCAATAAAAAACTGCCGTCTTTCGGGCAAGCGCAATTCAAAACGAGTCAGGTTAGTAAAAATGTCATCCACTTCGACATTGGAAAAATCGGGGTTGAACGTCAGATCCAAGTTCATGCCGTCGCCAATCGCCACTTTCGCATCGCCACCAACGAGGAAATCATACTCAGGATCTTCCGTTTCAAAATCGCGTTGCGCCAGCGCATTGATGTAAGGAATAACGGCAAGCGGTGTTCTCGATTTACCCAGCGGTTTTTCAAAAATCAGTTCGCCCATGAAGGCTAATGTACCCAACAATTGCGTTTGCGGTACGCGCGCCCAAGAACTTTGCTCGTTGGTTTGCACACTCCAACGATAAGGACGAAACCGCCACTTGGTCGCGCCTTCTTCAAATTTGAGGGAAGTAAACGGGATCGCCATTTCTGCGGTGTAATAATTATCATAAATTTTACTCTCCCCTTTCCATTTCACATCCCAAGTGCGATTATAACTATCATTCGTATCGCCACCCGTGGAGAACAAAATTTCCCTACGCACCCCGTAAGGTGTGATCCCAAACGCAAAGGCATTTGTCCCATCATTAAAAGTGTCAAAAATCACCGTAACATTATCGTTTCTCGATCCTCGGAAGTCCCTTTTTAAAGAAGTAACAACGAAGTCATTATTCGGCGCTTCAGCGCGAATGCTAACGTACAGCGTCGTTTCATCATAAACTACTTGAATTTGAGTGGAATGATTGGCTTGGACGCTATCCTGCGGAAAAAATTGCCAAAAATCACTCGCCACTTCGGCAGACTGCCAAACTGCTTCTTTTAACTCTCCATCTAATTCTATACTTTCGGTGATAAATTTCGCTTTCAGTTGTCTAGG
>JBGCES010000726.1:0-3970 GCA_045106545.1 Saprospiraceae bacterium | reverse complement strand
ACGGGATAACCACCAATGCGCGTCCAACCGCAGACGATAGTTGAACCGTATTCGGGTTTAAATTCGGAAAATTCCGAGCCGTCCGTGATGCGCATAATTAACTCGCGGACATCGAAGGGTGTTTTGACATTAGCGGGAACGACACCAAGGATTTCGGAGGCATCAAAAAGCGGTTTTTGAATCGGATAATTGGGCGTTAGAAACGGTTTGGTTTGGGGAATGAATTCCATGATTTCCCGCGCCAGCCGAATGCCATCTAATTCATCTTCTGCTAAATAATCGGATACGCCCGATACACGGCTGTGCATCTCTGCGCCGCCCAATTCTTCGTCAGTGGTTACTTCATTTGTTGCCATTTTGACGAGTGGCGGACCGGCTAAAAACACCTTTGCGGCTTGCTTCTGAAAAATAGAATAATCGGACATACCAGGCACATAAGCCCCGCCCGCTGTAGCATTACCAAAGACGACGGAGATCGTCGGAATGCCCATTTCGGAACGCTGTGTAATTTGGCGAAAGCTCGCTCCGCCGTAGTTAAATATCTTCGCTTGATCGGTCAGATTTGCTCCGCCGCTTTCTACCAGATTTATCGACGGCAAGCGGCATTCGCGCGTGATATCGCCTACTCGCAAGCCTTTAAAAACGGTCGCTTCGTCCACTGAACCGCCTTTGCGCGTTCCCACGTTGGAGTTAATCATACATAACTTGCCGTGTACCAAACCGATACCCGAAACATTCGTACCGCCCGCACCAAAACCGCCGCGTTTTTTCATTCCCGCCAAGGGCAATAATTCTAAAAATGGACTATCGCGATCCAGCACCAATTCGATGCGTTCGCGCGCGAGTAATTTGCCGCGTTTGCGCGCGCGGTCGATGGATTTTTCTTTGCCTTCAAAACGACTGGCCTCTAGGTATTTATCTAGTTCAGCGACCAGTTTCAGCATGGCTTGCTGGTTGGATTTGAAGGAAGTGGAGTTGGGGTTTATTTTAGATTGGAGTGGGCGCATTTTTTAAGTTGGTAGTTGATTAGATGGTAGTTTGTAGTTGCACTTTTGACGTGGTATGAGTTGAAAATGTCGCGTTAGGGGATTGGTTCTAATTTAATATTACTTAAATAAGTAGATCTGATCGACTTTATTTTTGTATAAACTTGGGTTTCGGGTAATTTTCATTGGTATGATTTCAAAATGAAAAGGCTCTTCATGTTCAGGGTCGGGATGTAGAACCTGGAGGTCAATCATCTGACGAATTTTGACTAAATATTTTCCGTTTTCTAGTTCGATGAATAATTTTTGAAAATATGGCCAAGGGGAAGGCAACCGAAATTTTTCATTAGTAGCTGCCATAGTTAGCTCCATATAGTTGATTAAATACAATTTATTGTTGGTAATCTCAATGACACCGTTGAATTCTCGAAATACTTCACTATCAGATGCTTGGTCAGTAAACTTAACTTTACACGAACCAGTAGCGCCAGTTGACCAGAGTAATAAATGATGGAGGTTAATTTGTTCAACAAACATTTTATGCATCATTTCAGCATCATGATTTTGGTCAACCATACCATTGAATGTATCACAATTTACGATGCCAATGAAACCATAGTCAGCGGGAATTTCTAAAATTTTCATTTGTAATGATTTATGGAATTTTATTCGTCATTATGATTATCAAAAAAATCAGCTAACTGAGCCAAATGCAATTTCAAATCCAACCATCCACTTCCATCATGATGCGGCTTTTCGTTTGCTGCATGAAAGATTTGTATCACTTGCTCAACAATATCTGCCGATAGCAGATTTTGATTTAAAATTTCATTGATTTTTTTAGCGGCATGATAGTTTTCATTGAATGCTTCGTTTTCTTTTGCGTGTCTTTGGAAATACGACTCTAATTTCTTTAATCTTGCAAAAAACTCTTTATCAAGTTGCTGGTTTTGCTTTTTCATTATGGCTATTTTTTCTGCAAAGAAAGAATCGTCATCAATAAAAAATCCAATCCTTCCCGATAATCCAATTGCTCGTAGTCCAACCCAATCTTCCTAATATTATCATAATATTTCGGTTTATTCCGATAGTAATTTTTCTCCAATTCGACAGAAATTGCCTCTTGTCCTAGCTTTTCCACTAAAAACCACTTTTCAATTAAGCGAGCCGTTCTACCATTTCCATCTTGCAGTGGATGAATTTTCAAAAATACGAGATGAATGTAAGCAGCGTAGTAAAATGTTTCCACCGTGGTCAATTTAGCTTTGCGCAACTTCTTAATATCGCGAAATAGCTTATTCCATTCTTCTTTTAATCGACTTGTTTCGCAAGCAATGTACTCAATTCTATCGTCTTCGTTTAACACAAACATCGGATTGATTCTAATTCTACCGCGTTGACTTTTGGCTAATAAGTTTTGGCTGAGAAGGGCGTGAGCAGTGAGCACATTTTTTTTATTCAACTTCTTGCCATTTGCAAAAGTGTAGGCAGCAAAGAGGTCGTCCGCTTTTTTGGTGTAATCAGGTTCGTATTTGACTTTAAGAAATTTGTGTTTTAAAAAGCTATCTGCTTCAATATTTTCGCCTTCAATTTTGGAAGAATAGACAGATGAAACCGAGGTGTAAAATTGAAAATAATCGAAAGGAATTTTTTCCTGCGACTTAATACTCAAACGCTCCAGCGGATCGAAACCAATTTGTGTTTGATACGATTCAAGTAGATCATTGGAAACTATTGCTAGCTTTTTTACCATAAATAAGTAGGTTATTATCCGACGATGTGTAAAATTTGTATAAGAATTTATTATCCTACAACTTCACTTCTTCCTCTCCCGCATAATCCACTGGAATCGCCACTTCAACCGCACCTAAACCGACTTTTAACGTGCCATCGATTTGATAATTCAATTTGCGATTTTTTAAAATATTACTAAGTGAAGGTTTCACATCCTTCAATACTTCCCGGAGTGGAATATCAAAATCTAGCGGTAAAGTGAACGCTGAGTTAGCTGGCATTTTTGCACTCACTTCCTGCTTGATCGTCGTTACTTTTTTGCCATCAATGCTCACATCTAGGTTGACTTCAGTGACGTTTGCACCTACTGCATTTGGATTATTAAATACCGCATCTGCCGTACAAGTTACATTTAAACCGTTTAAAAATCCAACCGATTTAAACTTGACATTTTGCATTTCAACAAATTCTGGATATTCAGGTGCATTACAAGCAGTGAACTGGATAGCAAATAAAAGTAAGACGAAATAAATAGGTTTCATGTAAATTTTGTTTGAAAACGTGATAATTCAATTGAAATATGCGATTATCAGACTCAACGGATACCAAAGTAATAATCCTAAAGTGCTAATGTAAAAAATATGCGCGATGAATGGTAGAAATCGACCTTGATTTGCTTGACCTGTATACCATTTATTAATTAGCGTAGAAACGGACATAACTCCAAAGTAGAGCCAAAACGCTAGCATATTTTTGATGTGAATGATATAATTGAGTAAGAGTGCAGCGAGAAGAGCGAGTAGGAGATAGGTGAGCCATTTTTTCATAAAAAGAAGTAGATTATCAAAAAAAGTCTAATTGTGAAATTGTGGCAAAGCTTTCATAGTGAGTGACTTATACTGTTTTTGTATCGAAAAATATTTCTATTTCGTAGTTATTCTTTTAGTAAAAATGGGTTTAAATCAGCTTCCGCTTCCGTTTGTAAAACACCCAAATGTACCTCAATTCCAGCTGCTTTTAATATCTCAATTCCTTTTCCTTGATTCTTTTTGTGTGGGTCGATCATCGCGACGTAAACGGCGCGGCAAGTCGTTTTGGCAACGCGTTTAGCACAAGAAGGCGTTCTACCGAAAAACGAGCAAGGTTCGAGCGTAACGAACATGGTAAAATCTTCAATTTCGGGTGATAATTGGTTGAGTGCCATCGCTTCGGCGTGCGGCTGACCGGGTTCGTTGGTGTGTCCGCGCGCG
>JBGCES010000725.1:0-3902 GCA_045106545.1 Saprospiraceae bacterium | reverse complement strand
CAAATATAAAATTAAATTTTGCTATTCAAACAGAAATAGAATTAAAATTAGTTCGACAATCGGTATTTTAGTCAAATCACTTACAATCAACTTAGATAAGGGTTTAATTACAAAACTTAACTTCAACCCAGTAAATCATCAGAACTTGACCACCACAACTCGCTTTTTTACACTGATATAAAGAAACTTTCATGCAAGTACATGTGTTATTCGTCCAACTTCAAGTATTTTTGCATTTAGAAGTTAGATGAACTGACATTCAAACTTATCGCACAATTTTTATTAAACGCAAAGGACGCAAACACGCAGAGTTTTCCGCTCTAACGTATGTCCGGTGCAACGTTCGCAAAGTTTTTTCAGTAGAAAAAAATTAGCGGAGGTCGCGGAGAATAGTGTACAAGTTAAAATGTCAATTCAGTTAGAAGTTAGATAGCTCTAAACTTTTATACTAAAGGAACTGCGAAATAATTAATTATTTCGCCAATACTAACAGTGTTTACAATATTATACATTATACATTAACAAAAGGGTTATGAGTAAAATGGGTCGCGTCCTAGTGGCGATGAGCGGTGGAATTGATAGTACAGTGACAGCTATGATGATGCACGATCAAGGCTATGAAGTAGTAGGCATTACGATGAAGACGTGGGATTATGCTAATAGTGGTGGATCTAAAAAGGAAACGGGCTGTTGTAGTTTGGATAGTATCAATGATGCACGGAAGGTGGCGGTAGATATGGGTTTTCATCACTTTATCGTAGATATTCGCGAGGAATTTGGCGATTACGTGATTGATAATTTCGTAGATGAATATATGGCTGGGCGCACGCCTAATCCATGTGTACTTTGTAACACGCATATTAAGTGGAATGCCCTATTGAAACGTGCGGATGCCCTTGATTGTGAATTTATCGCAACGGGTCATTACGCACAAATCATGCAAAATGACGACCGCCACTTTATTCGTCGTTCGGCGGATACGCATAAAGATCAATCTTATGTTTTGTGGGGATTGAGTCAAGAATGTTTAAAACGCTCCCGCTTTCCACTTGGTTCATATACCAAGCCTGAAGTACGCCAAATGGCGTATGACTGGGGTTATAAAGAATTAAGTAAAAAGGGGGAAAGTTTTGAAATTTGCTTTGTACCTGATAATGACTATCGCGGCTTTTTGAAACGCAAAGTGACGGGATTAGAAGAGCAAGTAGCGGGTGGTACGTTTAAGAATACAAAGGGAGAAATTTTAGGGGAGCATAAAGGCTATCCTTTCTATACCGTAGGTCAGCGTAAAGGATTAGGTATCGCTTTCGGTCACCCCATGTACGTGACTGAGATTGTTCCAGAAGAAAATGTTGTTGTGCTCGGTACCGTTGATGAACTTATCCGCAACGGCATGATGGTACGCGGCGTCAATCATATGAAATACGAACGTATTCCAGATGGCTTGGAAGCCAATACCAAAATTCGCTACAAAGATCGTGGCACACTGGCTAAGCTTAATAACGTGGGTGACGATCTCGTTTCGGTAGAATTTATGGCAAATGTGAAAGGTATTGCGCCTGGACAATCTGCCGTTTTTTATGAAGGTGACGATGTGATTGGTGGTGGAATTATACAGAGTGGACGGATGGATTAGGTAACGAAAATTACTTTTTGATAAATAGCTAGAAGCCAGCATTTGATTTATTTCGAGTGCTGGCTTCTTATTTTTCTAATTTATCGCTTGACTGTCGATTGTTCAACGGTTGAGTTTGTGCAAGCGAAAAAAATTGATAAAACGAGAAATAGTATTAGATAACGCATAGGATATTGATTATTAAAATAATGACTTATTGAGCAATTGATATTCGCTAAAGAAATGTAGTTACAGAGCAATTGAAAATCAAATTTATACCAATTACCCTGTAACCAATTTTCGTTTTACTAATGAATGTAAAATTTCAATTCTTCACTTTCTTCTCCATTACGTTCTTCCGCACCAAATACAGTTGCTTTAAGTATATAATCACCGTGGTCAGAAAAACCGTTCTCGGCGTTAAGCATAATATCTGCATGGTATTGATATTCACCATCTCCATGAACATGTTCTTCATTCGCGGCTACATGAACTGGATTTTCCAAATCATCTGCTTTAAAAAAGCGTACGTCGATATTATGAATGGTTTCGCCGGTGTGGCTTTCAAAATTGATGTGAACATGGATCAAATCATCAAGTTCTTTATCATCTGCATTGGGCGATTCAATGTGAGCATGGTAAGCATAATCTGTTTCTTCATGCTCGTGCTCTTCTTCTGTATGCATTTCTTCTTCCTTTTCGCAAGCGGTAAGGACTGCAACTAGAGCGAAGATGGTTAATAGCAATAATTTTTTCATGATAAATATTTTTTAAGTGAAAAGAATTTAATTTAAAAGGTTAGAAAGATGGCATCTCTTGAGTTATCTAATTTCTGACTTCTCCATACTTAATAGATTCACGTATTTACAAGATTCCTAAAGTATCTAAGTCGCTCACTATGAACGATTTGTCATAATTTAACAATCAATCAATTTTGTCAATTTACTTATCAAAACAAGTAAGATAATTGGCAACTAATTCTCCGTTTAGCAATAACTTCATCGTTAGAATACGAAGTCGAAAGTGGCTGTATCCAAGCGACGCCTAATAGAAAATATTCGTTACGCAAGTTGACACCCACCGTTGCATAAGTACCGCTTCCGCTCGTTGCATCGACGAGACGTCCATTAGCATAGGTATCGCTACTTATTTGTTCGTAAATAATACCAGCGTTAGGTATGATTTGCCACTGTGAATTGATCTGCTGATCGAGGTATAGCAAAGCACGGCTGCTATATTGATGACCAAAGCGGTAATCATCCGTGGACTTAGAAAAATACTGCAAAACACCACCGAGCACTAGTCCAAACTGTTCGTGCGATAGAATTAGATTGGGTTGTAAAACATACCCCCAATTACCGTTTCCAACATTAAAATTTTCGGGTAGATCGGTATCGTGTAAGTCAGGATTATATACTCCTGTAGGTAATTTTATACCTCCACCAATTTCAAAAAAGGCATTTCCCGTTGCGCCCAGCGGCTGATCGCGAAGTACAGTATAACTTGCTACTACCCTAGCATCTCCTATTCCAAATAAACTCAAAGTGCCGTCGTCAACTTGTCGTTGATTGTAGCGATAAGGTAGATTGACTAGTACTTTTAAGCGGTCGTTGAGATAATACCGAGCAGTAAGTTCAATACTGTTAAAGTCGTCCGTTGCTTGTTCGCCATGTCCGAGTGCTCCTTGAAAGCGAATCGTTTGCCACGACAACCCTACAGAATTATTTCTAAACGTACCTAAAATACCTAATCCATTTCCGCTTATACTGCAGCCACAGGCGTCGCAAGCAGCAAGATTAAATTGAATTAATACTGTTATTATGAATAAAAAGATTAGCTTTTGCATGGCAAAAAGTCTGATAGAGAAGGAAAAAATGGTGATAACTGAAAATAATCTGATGAATAACCAATCTTAGAAGCGAATCTCGTCAATACTAAGATCATGCATGCAACTAAAAGTAGGCAGTTATGAAATTATTATCCATCAAAAGAAAATTTTATCGGAGTATTATTTTATTAGAAATAATTGTTCAAATTAAAATAGATAATTGAAGTTATCTTCTAATCGAAAATTTTAGTTTTCTGTTTTACCTGCAGTTATTTAAGGAAGGAAGATTGATGATAAAATTTGCCAAAAGAAATATTCTTACAAATGAGATTCACCTCACCTAAAAGTAAATATTGCTTTTATTCAAATCAACAAACAGCACTTAAATCATTGTAAATCAGCAGATTACAACAACCAAAAAGGTAAAAAAAAAAGATTAAACCGATAAAATAAGAAAAG
>JBGCES010000724.1:0-1582 GCA_045106545.1 Saprospiraceae bacterium | reverse complement strand
GAAACAGGCATTAGTGCGGAAGATTCGCAAAAGTTGAGTTACGAATTCCTTAAAGAGCAATTTAATGCCCTTGGTATTGAAAATATTATTGAATTAAAAATGGAAAATATCCCTTATATGCAGGTTAGCGAACAGCTAGATTTTATTTTTGATATTGCCACAGGTCGTCTAGTGGATGGTACGTACCAAAAACTGGAAGAACTCGGTGATAGTTCAAAATTAAAAACGGTAGAATTCCGCTTGAAAGAATAATCTTTTTTTAAAACGAACTGTTCTTTTGACAAATACGCAATTTGAATTAAAATAACTAAATATGACCAACGCTCAACCAAATTCTGTTTCTGATTCTCCCATCGAAGAAGTAATCAAATTAAACTCTATCGAGGAAGCGGTTGCAGATATTAAAGCTGGTAAAGTAATTATCGTAGTGGATGATGAGGATCGCGAAAATGAAGGTGACTTTATTTGTGCAGCGGAATGTATCACTCCTGAAATTGTCAATTTTATGGCAACACACGGACGTGGACTAATTTGTACACCCATCGACGAACGTCGCGCGGACGAGTTGAATTTGAATATGATGGTGCAAAATAATACCGATATGCACCAGACTGCCTTTACGGTCTCTATCGATTTGAAAGGACGTGGTTGCACGACAGGTATTTCTGCTTACGATCGCGCCACTTGTATCAAAGCCTTGGTTGACCCAAGCATAAAAGCAGAGGATTTTGGTCGCCCAGGTCATATTTTTCCCTTACGGGCAAAACCCGGTGGCGTACTGCGCAGAACGGGGCATACGGAAGCAGCGATCGATTTAGCCAAAATGGCGGGTTTCTTTCCTGCAGGCGTGTTAGTAGAAATATTGAACGAGGATGGCACGATGGCGCGTTTGCCGCAGCTAAAAAAGATTGCTGAGAAGTTTGATCTAAAAATGATTGCTATCAAAGATTTGGTAGAATATCGTTTACAAACAGAGAGTCTAGTGCGGAAAGAATTGACCGTTCCTGTAGAAACCCAATATGGAAAAGTATTGATTCACGCCTTTTCACAATTGACAACTGGAGATACGCATTTAGCAATCCAAGTAGGAGAATGGGAAGAAGAAGAGCCCGTATTAGTACGCGTATATTCTGATGCAGCAGCAAGTAATGCTCTAGGTAATTTATTTGGAAATTACAGCGCTTATTTTCACGAAAGTATGCAGAAAATTGCAGCGGAAGGTAAAGGATTGATTTTAAATATGCGCAACAAAGAAGAGGAAGTTTCTATTTTGCAAACCTTGCAAAATGTACTTGAAACAACGCGCCAAAGTGGTAATCCTAAAGATGTGGTTCGCCCAACGATGGAACAACGGGATTATGGTGTAGGGGCACAAATCATCCGCGAATTAGGCGTAAGCAAAATGCGGTTATTGACTAATAATCCCCGTTCGCGAGTCGGAATGGTTGGATTTGGATTGGAGGTAGTAGAGAATGTATCATTATAAGTAACGATCAAAGAATAAGTTACTCAAGCTGGACAGTGTATAGTTTTTCTCAGTTTACTTCCTTTGGGCGTGAGATCGCTTCGCTAAGTGTCGTTT
>JBGCES010000723.1:0-4923 GCA_045106545.1 Saprospiraceae bacterium | reverse complement strand
TTAGATGAATAAATATGCTTTAGATATTCCTTTTGGAAGTATAGTAAACGTTTGTAATGTGATTCAATACAGTCAAAAAATTAGGTTTCTATTCGCCCCGAACAATTCGATTTTTCCAGAATATTGCTCGGCTAATTAATTTGTTTTCTTCCAGTCGCTCTCTTCATCAACATATCCCTCCCAATGTGATTCGCATTGAATAAAGATTCGTTCGTTTTCTTGGATTAATTTCCCTTCGCCCTTCATCGAAAACTCACCAGCATCGGGCAAGGTTAGAAAATTAATCAAATATTGTTCAAGTTTAAATGCAAAGGCATCACGAAAACCTAGTTCTTTTCCATCTAAAAAAATGTGGACAAATGCCTCATCACCTCCACAATCCCATTTTATTTCAATTGTCTTATCCTCTTCTAAGTACATTTCTACGGCAGGTTCTAAATCAATTTTATTTTCATCCATTTTTATTGTTTTTAAGCCATAATAACTCGTTGCGATCAGGACTATATTGCCAGCGTTCTGTAAATTTAAAATGAGTTAAATACTGAGAAATAACTGTATTGGGTGATAGTATTTTTTGATAGTTGATGGCTTGTTCTGTACCTAGAAATTCTTTAACCAAATATACACCAAAATTGCTAATTGTGATGCACAACGAAGCGTTTAAATTACTTCGTAATAGCGGTTCAAGAATGAAGGCACGTAGTTCGAGAGATTCTATTTTAGGTACTATTATCGATGGTGCTAGCATTTCTTCGCTATCTTTAAACCAATCGTATAAACTAGGCACTTGACCAGAGAAATCTTCTTTCAAGTGTTCTGCTGCAATATCTCGTACTAAAATGGTTTTATTCTGTTGATTGACCACATAATCGCCAAATTTTCTAATGCATAAATCTATACCGTAAAGATGATGCAGCATAGAACGATGTTTTACATTAAAGTAGTACAACTTACTACTGTCGATAAATTTGTGGATAGCATAATAATCTTCGATTGAGCCACCAAATTTACGGACGGAAAGGCAGGAATGATCGTATATGTTCATATTAGTTTGAAGGTTATATAGGATAGAGCTTTTTTCGATGAAAGGTTGCAGGATAATTAAAAACTACTCCACAGCACCACAAAAATACAAATAGTATTGTATCCAATTTCCATTGGTAAACAAATACTTCTCTATCAATCATGGTCTTAAAAAATGATGGGATAGTTTCATAACCTTCTAATAAAAACATGAAAATCACAATCGCTGAAGCAGTGTTCAATACCCACCAACTTAGTTTATTATAGAGAATAATGTGTAGTAATAATGGAAGAATAATCAATAAGAAAAGTACAATATAAGGCATTTTCAAAGAGCTGACTCTGAACCAATTTTGGTAATTTAAGTGTTCAAAAAGCAGGAAATTTCTGGTAATAAGACACAGTATTAGAATATAAATTGCCGACTGAATGATACGCCAAATATGTATTTTTTCATATGCAGTTTTCATAAGCTTGATTTATACAAATGTAGGCAATAGTTGAGAAAAGAGCATGTAACTTTAGGGACGAATCCCTCGGAGGAATCCGATCCTTAAACCAACTTCCAATAAAGAACGTGTTACGTTTACTAAACTTTTGAAGTGTATCGTCCTAAAATAGCTTTACAGTAAAAAAGCTTAACTTGTGACAACAATTATTAAGAAAGTCAAACGCAGCAATCGCTATCCCGAAGGATTAAAGCGCAAACTGGCAAAACTGTATTTATCTAGCTATGGTAGCTATGCCATTATTGCCGAAGAATATGGTTTAGCCAATAAAGGCGTCGTCAAAGAATTCGTCAAATGGTATCGCCGTCAGCCTGCGTTAATCGAACCAGTAGCCGTTATGCCTAATCAACATTCTTCTAAAGAATCAGTCGATGTTGCAGCTTTACTAGCCGAGAACGCTCGCCTAAAAGCTGCTTTAGCCACCGAACAATTACATGTGGAAGCCTTAGAGACGATGATTGATATTGCCGAAGATCAACTCCAAATTCCAATCAGAAAAAAGTCTGGAGCCAAACCGTCGAAGAAATGAAGCGATTTTATGGCTCTACCACTAGTATGAGTCAGCTTTGCGATTGGTTTGGCAGAACCCGACAAGCGATTTACGCCGTTCGCCACCGAACGATTCAACGCGCCCTTGAAGCCAGTATCGTCCTCGAATTAATTGACCGAGAACGTGAATCTGCTCCGCGAATTGGCGGACGCGCCCTGTATCGTTTACTGAAAGATGAAATTCGGGCACATGGCATCAAAATGGGACGAGATGCCCTATTTGACCTGATGCGTGAACACAATTTACTGATTCGTCCAAAGAAACGCTATACAACGACTACTTTTAGTCGTCATCACCTGCGTAAGTACAAGAACATCGCCCAGCACTGCGAAGTCACCCAAGCCGAACAACTTTGGGTCAGCGATATTACTTACATCCGATTGGTCGATGGGTTCGCCTATTTGACCTTGATTACCGACGCTTATTCCAGACGCATCATGGGATACCACTTATCCGAAGATATGTATGCCGAATCTTGTAAGCAAGCACTAATTATGGCGCTGAACAATCGGGAATTTCCCGACCGTGAATTGATTCATCATTCTGACCGTGGATTACAGTATTGTTCGCAAACTTACACCGAATTACTTGATGCTAACGACATTGAAATTAGTATGACTGAAAACGGCGACCCCTATGAAAATGCGCTTGCAGAACGTATGAACCGAACTTGTAAGGATACCTTTGATTTAGGGCGTACTTTTACGACCTTTTCCGAGGCACAAACCGCTACAGAAATTGCTATCACTTATTATAACGAACGCCGTCCGCATTCTTCTATTGACCAGTTAACACCTGTGCAAGCGCACCAAAAAAAAGGAGCATTGAAGAAGCATTGGAAGAAACGCACTAAAAGGGTGGTAGCATCGAAATAGATGGTGGAAAAATCGCCGCCTATCTGACCGCTTCATAAAGATAAAGTGATTGGGTTCGACCGTCAAGGACAAGCCCTGCGGGTTTTGGCAAAAAAATCAACCGCCCGCAATCGTCCGAGCAGATATTTTTTTACCAAAATCCTTGACTGCCGACCCCAACTTCGTTTTTTCTGTTATTACGCGCTCAGAAAGGCTAAGTCTGTCAGCTACAGCAAACTCCGAAAAATCAGTTCGTTCGTGTACACTTATTTTAGGATCATTCAGAAGTTTAGTAAACGTATTCCGCACGCTACCTCACCACCCGCGTCCCCCAAAACACATTCACCCAAGCAAACCAAAACACTTCATGCCCCGAAATCCGCTGCAAGCGTTCGCCATTTTTATTAATCAACGCTTCCTCCGTTACTGCCCAAATTTGTTTGTTATCATCTACTAATTTACCCCGTTTATAAGATTTGAATTGTTGACTATCGATCGCGTAGGCGCGGCTGGAACCATTGGATTCGGTAAGGATAACCATGCGTTGATCGCCGATTTGGTCTTGGTGTAGTCCTTTTTGTTGGAGATAATCGACAGCAATCGCTAGTGGATCGTTTTGGTAGCCCGCAGGACGTGGGATGAACACGCGGGCTTTATTGGCTAGGCGTTGATCTTGTTGTGGGACAGGAAACATCAGTTCATCGGTAGCGAAATAATCGCGGTAGGCTTCGCCTTCCGTGTAGTTGCGTTGGTAGCCCGTTTCGAGAGAGAGCACTTGAGTGTCAGGATGACGTTTGCGCCATGCGCCCCAGGTGGTGGTTTCTACGGGCAAGGTGGAAAGTTCGATATTTTGCTTTGCCAACGGGCCCATGACGGGTCGCCCTTGGATGGTACTCCAAAGCGATTGGGTGGCGCGGTCGTACATCAATTTATTGGAGCGATAGAGGAAACCGCTGGTACCTAAGTCGTGTTTTACACCCTCAAATTCCGCGTTGTACATGATGACCGTTCCGCAGAGGGTGCAATACACGCCCGCGATAGATTGTCCTTCGATTTCATCGGTAAAAAACTCGTGCCACGCCAAAATGCGTTTGGGATAGGCGTAGGCTTTGCCGTTGACGACTAAGCCAAACACCACATCGCTCGGTGCTAAATAACTTACCTCTTGCGCCGTCACCATCTCAGGCGAACGCAGCGGCGGAATGCCATCTTGCCCTACTCCACCCCAAACAATTTCGTCCAATCGAATTTTAGCAGACGCGCCGCGTTCGGCAAAATAGAGATAGAAAGGCGCGTCGAGCAAAGTGTATAAATCTGCTTTGAAATTCGCATAATAATCGCCGTAATTGGGTTCATTTTCCCAGAGCCATTGCAAGCCCGTGAAGTATTCGCCTTTGGTCTGTGGTGCGTATTTTTTTAATAAGCTTTGAATGTTTTCTTCGTGCCACTTTTCTTTACTTAAATACAAAATATCCAACAGCGGCGCGACGAAACTATCCGACCAGTTGTTTTCTAAAAAAGTAAGACTGCGTGCTCGCAGCTGAATGTCTTTTTTTACTAAATTATTGAAAATCAGCAAAGTATCAACGGGTTTGCTAGTCGTTTTAGGTAATTCCTTTTTAGTAAAATCTTTATAATCAATCGGTAAAGTGGTCGCCAAACGCTGATTTGCCCAATAGTCGTATTCGCGGACGGCGGCTTTGTTGAGGATGTTTCCACGCTGGTCAAAAAGTAAGTACGGTTCGATTTTATACAAACGCGAAACGGCAGCTTTGTCTTCGGCTTCGATATCAAGGGACGAACTGCGCCCAAATCGTTGTTGTTCCAAAGCAGAGACGGCAACTTGCACGTCTTCATTAAAACCTGCTTTGAGTTTGAGGTGGCGAATAGTCAAAAATTCAGGAAAATGCAATTGGTGAAAACCAGTTGCGGAGTCTAACTGGATTAACTCCTGCGGTTCAGGGGTCGCCAAGTTGATAAACTGTCC
>JBGCES010000722.1:0-3387 GCA_045106545.1 Saprospiraceae bacterium | reverse complement strand
CTGCGGAGTAGGCCAAGCTGCCACTTCCTGAAAGCCAGAAATGGCATAAATAAATTCCATTTTTATAATCCCTGTCGATTGGCTCACTGCGCCGCCGTCGGGTAGTCCCGTAACTTGATCTTGTGAGGTATTCCAAGAAGCAGCGTAGAAACATATTTCGTATTCTTCGCCATCCTCCAAACCAAGACGTGTCCCAAAATCTACATTATTATTCCAGCAATAATTTTGACGAGGTAGATTAATAAAGAAGTTGCCATCAGGATTATTGACACGCTGTCCTCGATCGTCAATGTAAAACATGAAATCGGTATCGCTTGTCAAAGCAGGATTCCAATCGTAAATAGCACCATAGTGAACGCCACGGTTACTCATCGTATCAGAAGGACTCCCCTCGAAGGGAATAGAAAAATTATATTGACCATTATTGTATTCAAAACTTCCATTAGACAGCAGATTTTCACCACAATTACAAGTGGGTTCAATCGGACAATTGGCGTAAGCCGCATCAATGTAGATGTCCGAACCTTCTTCCCCCGTAATTTTCAAATACCGATAATCATAAGGCATCGTGAAACAAAACTGTACAAACTCATCCGAGTCAATAGCAATATCACCTACTTCTTCGTAATTACCTGTTTCGACTGACCCACTCGTCAGAATCCATGCTTTAAAACGCGAACGCGTACTGCTATTCGTCGATCGCACCAAAATACACGCCTCTGAACCTGCATCATAAGTCGTCCCAAAATCCCAAACGATACGGCTGTATGTACCACTATTTAAACGAAAGATGCGTGCCCCCGATCCATCAGGAACGCCGAGAGAATTATTCATATCGCTCACCTGTCCTAAAGACTGGGCAATCGTAGAAGAATAAGTCGTACCAGGACAAGCGACGTCTGCAACCGTAGGAAGCTGCTGCTCAAAGGAAACATAGGTTTCGACTAAGTCCGCAGTGATTTTTGCTTGAAAAGTGGTAAAATATTGCGTAAGGAAAGAAGACGCTTGCCGCGAAGAAAATGCCGAAATAGCAACTAGAATCGTTGCAAAAAAGAAATAAAAAAGGGTACGGGCAGGGTGTTTGCTTGGGTGCATCATATTTTTACTGTGTTTGGTACAAATCTGTGGGAGGGATTGGATTCCGATGGAGGGAATAGTGTTTGTCTAATTTTTTTTTAAAAATCCGGGAAATTATTTTTTAACGATTCCTATCTGAAAGGAAAAAATATAGTTGTCAGCTTTCTAAATGAGAAATTTAGATTCATCGGTAGTTACCCATATACGAATCTGTTTTATATTCAAATCATTCGCTTCGGGCATTTACCTTGGCAAATAGAAATATTTATATCATATAAGCGACTGAAAATCAACTTAGATGATCAATAAAAGTTATAGATGGAATTAAGCTAGCGAAGTGGATGTACTAAAATGGGAGGAAAAGGAACATTGAATAAATAAAAGGAGGGAATGTGTCAGTAAAGAAAGGTTCAAATTTTGTACCAAGCTTAGTAGTTGATTTGTCTTAACAGATTTGCCATTAGGAACGGAACTGGAAAATCGCGCGGGTATCTATTTCGATTTCAACGCGCCCGTGATGACCAATACGGCTTTTCATGTTTTAGGTGAGGATTTGATTTTAAATACGGACGATACCTTTCAAACTACAAATGATAATTTAAACGTAGTCATCCAACCACATCCGATTTCAGACAACGCTATGATATTTATTGGAAATTTCCATTTACAAAATGCTGATTTCCAACTATTTACACCAATAGGGCAATTAGTAGAAACATTACCGATTAAAAAGGGGCAAGCAGTATTAAAAAGGGAAAATTTAGCTGCGGGCGTTTATTTTTATCGCATTCAACAGGAAGGGCAACTTTTAGGAAGTGGAAAGTTATTGATACAATAATCAAATCTAGCACAGTGTATAAGCTAAGTTTCAGTTGGTTTGCTACGCCGTAGATTTCTTCTACCGCGTAGCTTATAAGTGACAGAATCTACGCGGTAGCAGTAAGCTACGGCGTAGAAAGGAACTGCAAAACTGCCTGTTACTTAGTTTACAGTACATCTAAGCTCGAAAAAAATAAAATACAAGTACGCAAATCAAGACAGCCAACGCCAAAATCCACCAATCCGACTGCCGAATAGTCGTTTTTCGCTTTGTCCGCTGTTCATTGTAGCACCTCGCTTCCATCGCGAAGGCAATTTCATCAATTCGCGAGAGTGTTTTTACCACTAGCGGATATACGATATAGCGGATTCTTGTAATCGGATTTCGTTGTTTGCCTACGCCTCTCGCTTTTTGCGCATTTAGAATTTCCTGCGTCTGGTCGGCAATCAAAGGAATGAACGTAACCGTAAGGCTAATCATTAAAGCTACTTTGGTTTCGGGGATAAAGGGAATGGGTGTAAGCAGCCACTCTATCGTATTGGTGATGGATGAAATAGTGGTGGCACCAATCAAGATCGTCCCCAATGCTAAAAACAGTAGGAGTTTCCATGCATAATGAATACCGTACCATAATCCTTCGTTGTTCCATAAAGAAACGGTTGCATCATCCACGCCTCCGTTAGTCGCTTTTAAAGCGGGTACGATGATGATAATGGGAATAAAAAATAGGAAATATTTGAGGTCTTTCAATAATGTACGAAAAGGAAGTTTGGCGAGTAAGAAGACGATAATTAATAAAAAAGAAAGAATTGAAAGTCCAATCGTATTGGTATTTAAACAAGCAAAGCTGAAGCAAAATAGAATGACAAATTTGCATCGCGTATGCAGCCGATGAACAGGCGAATCCTGCGGGAAATAGCGAAAGATATTCATTTCAGCCATGTCATCGTTTTAAGGTCGTGCTCTATGCCATGTGGTATCTTTATTCCGTAATTTTCTACCTCGTTAATCATTTCTATTGGTGTTCCATCTAAGACAATTTCACCTTTATTCATGACAACTAATCTATCTGCATGTGCCATGATTTTTCCAAGATCGTGGGTAACGACGATAATCGTTTTCTGCATCGCTTGGAGTTGCAATACCGCTTCTAAAACCTGCACTACGCCATCATAATCTAAACCCGTAAATGGTTCGTCAAATACGATAATTTCGGGATGCATCGCCAGTACGCCTGCGATGGCTAATCTGCGTTTTTCTCCACCAGAAAGTTGATAGGGTCGGCGTTCTGCATAATCTGTTAACCCAACAGTTTCCATCGCTTGCGCGACTCTTTCTTCGACTACAGCTTCTGCTAATTGCAAGTTTTCAGGCCCAAATGCAATGTCTTCTTTTACGGTTTGCCCGACAAATTGACTATCAGGATCTTGAAAAACTAATCCGACTTTCGTGCGCGTATCAACTATGTTTGCAAATATATCTACGCCATT
>JBGCES010000721.1:0-1735 GCA_045106545.1 Saprospiraceae bacterium | reverse complement strand
GCATTTTTAGATAAATATTACCTTCATTCTGTTCGTCATCGTGGTAGGCTTTGCCCATGAAGAGCATTTGTGAATGAATGTAGGTATCAGAACGGGTTTTGTGTGCCAAAACACCGATGGGCGTTTCGCTTTCTTTAGCTTCTAAAATCGTAGCACCCGCACCATCAGAGTACAATAAACTATCGCGGTCGTAAGGATCAAAAACGCGAGAAAGGGTATCTGTACCGATCACTAAAATGCGTTTGGCGTCGCCAGATTTGATATAATAATCAGCTTGAATCAGTGCTTGAAGCCAACCTGGGCAACCGAAAGGCACGTCATAAGCAACACATTCGGGGTTTTTAATTTGTAATTTGTGCTTCACCCGTGCTGCTAAAGTGGGCACGATATCCGTCCGATTAGAGCCGTGTTTGATGTCGCCGAAGTTGTGGGCGACGATAATATAATCTAGAGTTTCGCCATCTACACCCGCCGATTCGAGCGCATCTTTAGCTGCGAAATAAGCAATGTCTGAAGCCATTAAATCGTCAGAAACGTAACGTCGTTCGGCAATCGTGGTGATCGCTTTAAATTTTTCAAGGATTTCCGTCCCCTCTTTTTCAATCCGCGCACCCTTGGTATCGTAAAATATTTTGTCGGTAAGATCTGCGTTAGTGACTACTTTTGGTGGAATATATTTGCCAGTGCCCGTGATAACAGAGTAAATAGAAGTGGACATTTTTTGATGTTTATTAGTTGGTTGAAAATATAGCTGTGGTCAGAGGTGTTCTAAAATGCTAAATCTACCACTTTTATCGAGGCTTCTAATCAAATTGACTAATTATTTACTCCGAGTATAATTTTGGCGACCAATTGGATTTCGGATAATAACTATCTTTCGCGAAAGTTATAATGACGATAAAGACTGTACGAAGTTTTTTTGACGCAGATTCTTTATGATTGTTATGATTCAAATAGGTCTTGAGCGACATCAGACCTACTTGAATCATAACTTGTTCCGTAGCATTACGGAAAAAACCTGCGTCTTTCTGCGTCAAAAAAAATCATTTTAAAACACAATACATCTATAAAACACTATCATAAATGGAAGAACTACTCCTCGAAATTCGCCGCTGCCAAGTCTGTTTACCAGCACTCGAACATGGCGTAAATCCAGTTTTAGCGACGCATACCAATAGCAAAATTGCCATCATCGGGCAAGCACCTGGACGTATTGTCCACGAAACGGGCATTCCGTGGGACGACAAAAGCGGTGAACGTTTGCGGGAATGGCTGGGCGTGGATAATGCGACTTTTTACAATCCCGAAATCTTTGCGATTGTGCCGATGGGATTTTGTTATCCGGGCAAAGGAAAATCGGGCGATTTACCACCTCGCAAGGAATGTGCCCCGCTCTGGCACGAGCAGCTTTTTAGTAAAATGCCGCACTTGGAATTGATTTTATTAATCGGTGCGTATGCGCAATCTTACTATCTAAAGGATCGGAAAAAACGTACATTGACCGATACCGTCAATCATTTTCAGGAGTACTTACCGCAGTACCTTCCATTGCCGCATCCTTCGCCGAGGAATAATATTTGGTTGAAGAAAAATGAATGGTTTGAGGAAGAGGTGTTGCCCGTTTTGCGGAAGCAGGTGCAGGCGTTTTTGTAGGATTTTTTAATTGATGCTCTACGTTTACTAAACTTCAAAAGTTTAGTAAACGTAAATGGCGAGTTTAATCTTTAATAACCTA
>JBGCES010000720.1:0-4310 GCA_045106545.1 Saprospiraceae bacterium | reverse complement strand
GACCGCTGGCGCAATTGTCAGTTGCTTTTGGTGCGGTGATGGTAGCAGAACATTGTTCTGTTACATCAGATAGGTTAGATACTGCTGGCACGGGTTTTTCGTTATCGCTAACGATTATTTTAAACGTACAATCGGTTTCGTTGTGTGAATTATCTGCTACTTTCAAGGTAAAAGTAGTTTCCCCGACGGGTAAAACAACGCCTTTTAAAGTGGTTGGATCAGGGATAACTAATTCACTTTCAGTCGAATAGCGGACAGACGATATTTGACAATTATCCATCACTCTGCGATCCAAACGATTATCCGTGATCGTATAATCGCATTCACCTGTATCAGTATTCACCATTTCATCACTACAATCGCTAAAAGTCGGTTTTACATTATCAACCACCTCTACATTGAAAGATTGTTGACTGCGATTGCCACTCACATCCGTTACCGTATAAAGGATGATGGAAGAACCAATGGGCAAAATTGCACCGTTGAGGGTGGAGGGATTTGAAATAGTTACGTCTGGATCGGCGTTATAAACTTCCGAAGCGACTGCACAATTATCAGTCGCGCGGGTACTAAAATCATCATTAGTCAAGGTATAGGAACAACTATTGGTATTCGTATTAAAACTAGATTTGACGAAACCTAGAATACTCGGTCTTTCGTTATCAGAAACAGTTACTTTGAAGGTACAAGTTGATACATTTCCATTTACATCGGTTGCCGTGGCGGTGACGGTCGTTTCGCCGATCTGAAAAGTTGCGCCGTTGAGCGTGGTATTGGTGGGGATAGTGGCGTTGTTATTGGCGGAATAAGTAAGCGATTGTACCGCACAATTGTCAGTTGCTGTTACATTGAGATCGTTATTGGTCACCACGTAAACACAGCTATTATTATCGGTATTAAAACTCGCGTCAGCGCAATTGCTGAAGGCTGGTTTTTCGTTATCCGCTGGATAATTTAATTGAATGCTAACCAATTCCTCACAGTGCGTTTGATTATCAGTGACCTTGAAATATAGCGTTTGCGTTCCACGCGCAAGATTACTAGCCGCCACAAATTCATCTTTATCCGCATCATATTGCCCCGCCAGATTCGTGAGTGCGGCGTCCGTGTACCAATTTTCATCCGCCACGAAATTATTCATACTACCTATTTTGATAACGTCGGTAAACGGGTTGATACAGGCGATCGTTTCATCGATAATTGCATCATTATTATTGTTCGTATTAAAAACAAAACCGACCGCATTGACTAGGCCATTGTTGGTAAAATTGCCTACTCTACTGTTTCTTGTTGTTTCTATCATTACAAAACCAGCGTTAGTGAATACAGAGCGGTTGTTGAGTGGAGCAAATGCTTTGACTACGGCACAACTGCTATTGGAAAATTGCGCGCCGCTATCACTTCTCAGAAAATTTGTTCCAATGATACTATTTGTACCTACCAAAAGCGTTGCTTGATTGATAAACTGGGCGTTGTTGTTTTGAAAAATTCCATTTAGGGTGGTATTATCAACCGTAATTGAACCCGCCTCGTTGGTAAAAGTTGAACCGCTTAAATTATTAATACCACCCGCTATTGCCTTATTCTGATCGCCAATCTGGATAGTTGCTTTATTAGTAAAAACAGCATTTTCCTGATTCCAGATACCTAGTTCATTTACCTTGTTTATTTGAATATTTCCACCCGTTTCGTTGGTAAAAATTGTAGTACTCGAATTTAAAATACCGTGTTTACCTGCGGGTGTATTAATACCAATAATGATAGACGCCTTATTAATAAACTGCGCATTATTGTCGTGTACATAAATGCCATGATTGATGGTATTATTAATAGTAATCGTACCCGCTTCGTTCCTAAAAAGCCCCCCAAACTGGACTTCAATACCATCTTTAATCGTTGCATTATCACCGATGACTATCGTTCCTTCGTTGGTAAAAGTGGTCATAGCACCAGCAACAAGAATCCCATCGTCTCCCGCAGCAAAGATATTGATGACCCCGCTACTAAGATTATTAAAAGTTGCGGCAAGACTCATTTCAATACCATCGCGGTTACTACTGCCGTTCTTGCGGATTTCAATAATGCCTTTATTCGTAAATAGCGTATTGGCACTCTCCAAATCGATACTAGCCGTAACCGTATTATCAATAGTTAGCCGACTATTGGTTTCGTTAGTGAACGTTGCCCCCGACTTGTTGAGGATACCGTCCACGCCAACCCTGGTGTTCGAGCCGATAGTAATCGTACCCATATTACTAAAAGTGGTCAATCTGTTTTGATTAAGGATTCCATTTTCGTTGGTATTATCAACATTGATTATTCCACCATTCTGATTGGTAAAACCAGCCTCGAACGCATTAAAAATGCCATTCTTCCCAATCTTAGCATTCGCCCCGATAGTGAGTGTCGCTTGATTATTAAATTGAGTCAACTCACTTTGCTGATAGATGGCGTTGTTGGTCGTGTTATCAATGGTAATCATTCCACTGGCATTGGTAAAAGTACTACCGTTAATATTTGCGATACCTCCTGCCGCTAACGGATGGGTTTTACCTATCTTAATCGTTCCTTGATTGATAAAACGCCCCGTTCCTGCGTTATTTAAAGCGGCGGCACCAGCGCGTTCAATCTGAATGATGCCATTATTAGTAAAAGTAGCGGTAGCCGTTTCATTAGCAATGCCGTGGCTGCCCGAATTGTCCGTGCGGATTGTTCCGTTATTAACAACTGTTCCCTGATTGCGTAAGCCATCATCATTACTGCCTTCTAACGTCAGAGTCGCGCCCGCATTAATCGTTAAGGTCGCATTGGGATTAATTTTTACTTTTCTAGACACTGTCATTGTTCCGCTCGTAATATTCGGATGATTAGTGACGGCTTCGATAATGGCATTCGTTGTGGTTGCGGTAGGTACGCCATTAGACCAGTTGCCCGCGTTATTCCAGTCAGTATTGACATTGCCATTCCAGGTAGTTGTTTGTCCATAAGTTACCGTCGTTATAGCAATCCATAATAAGGTGAAAAAAATCTGTAAATGTTTACTCATGTTCCTGATTTTGTTGATGGAATAATTGGAATTAAATACATCACAAAGTTAGGAGGGCATGTGTGCACATTTGCTAGGTACTCGACTACAATCGACTAGGTCCTAGACCCTAGTGGATTGGGTAGCAGTACCTATTGGGTAGGGGCGGGGAAAGCGAGATATTTGTGGGGTGCAGAGGAGTCAGGGGACAGGAGTCAGAAATTTACCGTGAACGGCAGGTTTTTTAATTTGCCATTTCTCGCGTTCCTGAAGGGAACAAACTATGAATAACTACGGATGAAATCCGTGGAAAGAGGATAACGTATTCCGTAAATGACTCTGGAGGAGTCAAACCTTGTATAAGTTCAACCCCATTCGGGGTTGCGAAACATTTCCCTGTCACCACCACGAGTTGTACTCGTGGCTATTCATGGTTTATCTACTTCGTAGATATGCAGAAGTTGACACCGAATATCTCTAAGATAATTTCTATCTTGAACCGAGTTATTTAAGGATAACGATTTGCTTTTTCCAATTTCCTCCATCCAAAATCCTTTTTTATGCGTTATTTGTTGATTTTATGTTGTTATTTTCCTTTGGGGTTGCTGGCACAGGTTGGTGAGCGGATGATGCCTACGCCAGAGAATTATGAGTGGGCGATGGGATTGGAAACACCTACGAATGATGATGTTGAGCAAATGGTTCCGTTGGCAGAAAATTATTTTGAAGTGAATTATGATTCGGCTTTTGCGTTGGCGGAGCGGGTGGTAGCGATAGATTCTACGCAATTAGCGGATACGACTTTGGTTCGACAACTATATACTCAGGCATTAATTTTTGATAGAAAACAGCAATACGAGCAAACACAGTCCATTGCTGAAAATGCTTTGCAGCAAGCAGAAAATTTAAATAGTATTCGACTGACTGCTCAGATAAAAAGTATGCTTGGAAGAGGAGCAGCTGATCGTCAAAATTTTCAAACAGCTCTAGAATTATTTAATGCCGCTGCTGATGGTTTTGGAATGACGAAGGACTCGGTAAATTGGATAAAAAATCGGATCTATTCGGCGCGCATTCTAGGTTACATTGATAGTTGGGATGCAGGGCTTACTATTTTAGAAGAACTCTATCCAGTTGCAAGGCGCACAAAAAATAGTATGGTTATTACAGAAGTACCATATTGGATAGGGGTTGCATACGGTAAATTTTTTCTCCAATACTACAATCAAATTAGATCTGGTGATTTTGATAATGGAAGTAAAAAAGAATATGTAGATAGTGTCAA
>JBGCES010000072.1:0-11374 GCA_045106545.1 Saprospiraceae bacterium | reverse complement strand
CGAAAATTCATATCCAAAATACCACCCAATGCATTTCCATATTGCACTGGGAAAGCGCCCGTCAAAAGAGTCGAATTATCCAACATCTGCGCACTCAGAATATTCACGCCACCACCCGTAAAAGTCGGTCGGTCGCTGAATGTTCCGGCATTGGGCGTATGATTGGGATTGACAATTTCTGCGCCCGCAATTTGCCAATTATTACTAGCAGGTGAGTTGCCACGGATAATTAGGGCATTAGCTTGATCGTTCGCATTGACTACGCCTGCATAAGAAGCAGCAAGGCGCGCAGGATCAAAGAAAGTAGCAGGGAAACGACGGGTTTCTTCTACCGTAATTGTTCGCGTGCTCACAGGGTGTATGACACGTTCGCGTTCCGCACGCACAACCACTTCTGTTAATTCCGCCGAAGTCGGTTGCAACTCAACATTCCGCACGACCTCTTTTCCTGTTTCCACTAACAATTCAAGAATCCGTATTTTTTCGTAACCTAAATAATTGATGACCAACTGATAACGCCCGACGGGTACATTCTCAAAACGATAATGTCCGCCATCATCCGTTGTCGTCGCCAATTCTGTCTCTCCTAGCTGAACTGTTGCACCGATTAATCCCGCCTGCGTTGTCGCATCCACTACCCTACCCCGCACGACTTGCGTATAATCTTGAGCATTTAAAACAGTAACATTTGCCAGAAACGAGAGTAATAGTATAAGTCGGGTCATCAAGTCAATTATTTTAATAAAAAATCGGGCGATATTGTACAAATATCACCCGATGTTTTTAAATTTTCACTTTTCTATTGGTAGTAAAAAAGTCACTTTTCTACAAACCAATAATTTTCCGATTCATCTCTTCGTCTGGTTCAACGCCCGCAAAATCATCAAATGCTTTTTCTGTTACCTCAATAATGTGGTCTTGAATAAATGGCGCTCCCTCAGCTGCACCTTGTGCTGCTGACTTAATCGCACATTCCCATTCTAGCACTGCCCAACCGTCATAATCGTATTGAGATAGTTTACTAAAAATAGATTTGAAATCTACTTGTCCATCACCTAACGAACGGAAACGACCTGGGCGATCTACCCAACCTTGATAGCCTCCATAAACGCCAGAACGACCATTGGGACGGAATTCGGCATCCTTTACGTGGAACATTTTAATGTATTCATGATAAATATCAATAAACGCCAGATAGTCTAATTGTTGCAAAACAAAGTGACTTGGATCGTATAAAATATTCACCCGCTTATGATTGCCTGTCGCTTCCAAGAAGCGTTCAAACGTTACGCCATCGTGCAAATCTTCGCCAGGATGCAATTCATAACAAACGTCCACGCCCTGATCTTCAAACGTATCTAAGATCGGCTTCCAACGATTCGCCAATTCTCCAAATGCCGTTTCCACCAAACCTTGCGGACGCTGTGGCCAAGGATACATCGTATGCCAAATCAATGCGCCCGAAAAACTCACATGTACATCAATTCCTAAATTACGCGTCGCAGCGGCTGCCCATTTCAATTGTTGTACTGCCCATGCGGTTCGCGCTTTGGGCTTTCCTTTCACTTCATCGGGCGCAAAACCATCAAACATAGTATCATAGGCAGGATGTACCGCCACCAATTGTCCTTGTAGATGCGTAGAAAGCTCCGTAATTTCTAAGCCAAATTCACCGATTTTTCCTTTCAATTCATCGCAATACGTTTTACTCTCTGCCGCGCGCTGCAAGTCAATCAGACGCGCATCCCAAGTAGGAATCTGTACGCCTTTATAACCCAAATCAGCCATATATTTACAGACACCTTCGAGCGAATTAAATGGGGCTTCATCGCCCATAAACTGAGCGAGGAATATAGCGGGACCTTTGATGGTTTTCATATAAAATATAGATTATGGTATGAACTAATAGTTAGCTGTCGTAAACGGGTTTACAACTTCGCTCGAAAAGTAGTAAATTTCGCAGTATTTCTAAAATCTTAACCTTCCTACTCAATTAATTTTTACCAATGTCTTATTTAAAAAATTGCTGGATATTACTTTTACTACTAGCTATGGCTTGTCAGCCATCGCCCGATATTACAGAAACCATTACTCGTCAATTTCCTAATTTGATAGACGGACGCTATAATGTTGCTCTACTAATAATGGATGGCGTTTATAATACAGAACTTACTGCACCTTACGATATTTTTCAACACACACAATATCGCGACAGTATTAAAGCTATGAATGTATTTACCGTGGCCAATACTTTAGATCCTATTCGTAGTTTTGAAGGAATGCGTATTTTACCAGACTATAACTACCTCGCAGATTCACTTCCCAAAATCAATATTCTAGTCGTCCCCAGCGCGGAGCACCACCTAGACTCAGATTTAGAAGATGAGAAAATGCTCGATTTTGTGCGTCGTGTTGATAAAAATGCTAAATTTGTTACCTCACATTGTGATGGAGCTTTCGTTTTAGCGAAGGCAGGACTTCTCGACTACGCTCAATCTACCACTTTTCCTAGTGACTTAGAACTATATCAAAAAACGTTTCCACAGCTTTCTGTACAAAAGGATGTACTATTTGTACATGATGGAAAGTATATTACATCGGCAGGAGGAGCAAAATCCTTTGAAGCAGCATTGTATTTATGCGAATATCTCTACGGTGCGGCAGTTGCTCGTCGTCTGGCAAAAGGCTTAGTGATTGATTGGGATTTGAGCAATGTACCACACGTAGTCGTAAAAAAAGAACTATAACTTTTTCAATAACCCATTAAACAAAAACTACATAACTAATTGAATTTCAGCTAATTACCAAAGCTAAACAATCAGACAAATTCAATAATCCATTTCATTATCATCAACTATCAGTTGATAAATTATTGATATTATTTTTAGGCAAGTTATCATCCGATTTTTATTCGTTAAGAAACGCTTATTACTCAACATTAAACTGTGGACTATTTTTTATGAAAACGGCAATAACAGTTATAATCCTCCTTTTGGCTAACCTAGGTTATAGTCAAAAAAAACAACATTCATACGTCAGCGATCGTAAGTTTTATGAACCTGCCGATCTGATTGGTTACGTTTTTCGTCCCAACATGTATGAAGTTCCCTACCATGAAAAACAAATAATCGGAGCAGGAAAATATGTTTTTAGTATTACCCGCAATAAAGTTTTTATTGAAGGTGATAATGAAATTAGTGGCGTGTATTCGCTTAATAATATTAAACCTGAAGTCTATGGCTATAAGTTGCTCCTTATGAATGCCCATAATCCTGCGGAGCAAGGTCACCTCAAAGTGATTCTGAACGACGAGCGAGAAGTAGATGCCTTAATATTTCGACGTTCATCCGAACATCGTGAAATTATTTATTTTCAAGCTAAAAAATCGGTCAAAGTTGAGCAAGTAGAAAATGAGTATTTCACCACTGGAAACAACTTAGTTATTGAGCAAACTGAAGACATCTGGGGCACTTCCTTCCGTCCTTTTTTTCGCACTTTCCAATCTGGTTATAAAGAGCGTATCTATCCCGCCGACAGCGTAAAAATTAATTTTATTCGTAAAATAATTAATCCTTCCGAAGCATTTTCCGAACCTAACGAAACCGTTGTAAAAAAAGTAAGTCTAGATGATGCCTTTACTCCCAAGGGTAACAAAAATAAAAAAATACAACATGAAGAGTACGTAGAAGTCCGTTCTTATGTAACTTATGATAGTGGCTATCGCGGTGTAAAAGTGTGGAAATATCCGATTCAAAAAATTCAACAGCAAGCCGAGAAAATAGATCAGGTTGGTAATCGGCTGCTCTTTTACAAAGTTGATATAAAAAAATCCGATCCACTATTTATTTACGTTTCCGCAAACAGAGCGGTAGAAGCAATTGAAATTGAAGGCATTATTTATTCTCCACGAAAAAATTGAGTATTTTTTTTTCGTGAAAACATTTATGCTACGCACTTAAAATTGTATTTTTGCGCGATTTTTAGCCGCGTAATCTTTAGAGTTCAAAATTAACTTATAAACGTTTTATGCTGAAAGTGAATGTCACTCTCACTTTTACATTTTATGTTTACATTTTACATTTTACATTATCCTTAGATTACTGTTAGAGATCAATCTTTGTTTTCAATAACAGTAAATGAATGGAAAATAACATTTTCAATGTTTTTCGGCGTGGTAATGAACCACAAACTCGTTCTCGAACGGTAGAAGAGTTTTTCTTTCGAATTGAATCCGACGAATTCGGTGCTTTTATTACCGTAGTCGATGAGAAAAACAAGCCCGTAGAAATTAGCTATTTGAACTACAGCGGTGCGAAGCGAAACGTACTTCGACAACTAGAACAAATCAGCGAAAAAAACAGCTTTGTCATTGATTGGGAAAAGTCTTCTGATAATATTTACTTAGCAGAATACGATTACCTAATGCAACCGCTAAGTCAATGTGACAATCTGATCGATCACAATCGTTTACTACTTACCTTTTCAGAAGTTTCAGGACAATTTAAGCTCAATTTTTCTACCGTAGAACAAACGGAAGAAGAAGAAAATCCGCTGATAGAATCGGTTATTACCCTCCAGCACGGAAGTGAACAACACATTGATTTCCAACCACTTACTGAAGAATGGGTACTGGTAGATGGAAAAATAATCTCCGTTGCTCCGCTAGGTACTGGTTTTCAGTACCTCCCCTATTTTACTAGTTCGATTCGCAAGAGCGAACTGCCCGTTTTCCTTTCTCTACTTTTCACTAATTTACAACATATCGATGTTCAGTATGGTAATTATTCCATTGAACATAGCCGCGATAAAATTCACGCCAAACCAAGTCTAATTTTTGAAAAAATTGACGTAGAAGATTCGCTTTTTCTACGCGTCGGTCAGGTACTTCCCGAAATGGATGTAAATGTTCTAGAACAATTTGACCTGTATCGCTACGCAGAAATTAATGATCTGGAAAGTCGAATTACTACCAAAATTATTGAGCGCGAACCGCTAGAGGATGTACTGGATGGCATTTACAAAATGCTTAAACGACATCAACCCAAAGGCGTAAAAAAAGCAGACCGTACGGATATCGTATGGGAAGGTGATCTATTTATTATTCCAAAAGAAACTGCCGCAAATTTTATTTATAACGAATTACCCAACCTGCTAACGCAATTCCAAATTTTCGGTGCAGATAAGTTAAAAAGCTATAAAATTAGCACCAACATGCCTTCGGTGAGCATGAATTTAAGTCATGGTATTGACTTCTTTGAAGGCGATGTAACTTTAGGTTTTGGGGATGAACAGGTGAATCTATTTGACGTGATCAATCAGTATCGCAAACAAAATTATGTACTATTAAGTGACGGGACGCACGCGCTACTTAACGAACAATACGTCAAGAAACTAGAGCGTATTTTTAATAAAAAGAAAGATAAAGCACAGCTTTCCTTTTTTGATTTGCCATTGGTGGAAGAACTTATCAACGATAAAATCACTGATAAAGCATTTAGCCGTCCGCGTAAATTTTATGAAGGTTTAAATGATGTACCTAGCAAACGTTATCGCTTACCTGAGGTAGAAGCTACGCTGCGTCCTTACCAAAAACAAGGTTACAAATGGTTACGCTATCTCAATGAATTTGGACTAGGAGGATGTCTGGCAGATGATATGGGACTTGGCAAAACGCTGCAAACCATCACGCTTTTAGCGACTTTCTATCCCGAACAAGAAAAGCCCACGTTGATTGTCATGCCACGTAGTTTGCTATTCAATTGGAATGCAGAAGTAGAGCGATTTGCTCCACAAATGACCACTTATACTTTCTACGGCAATAATCGTAACGTGCAAGAAGCCATGCATGCCAATTTGATTTTTACGACCTACGCTATCATGCGTAATAGCATTGAAGAACTGAAAGATCAAGACTTTTATTACGTCATTCTGGATGAGTCGCAAAATATTAAAAACGTCAATGCTTTGACGACTAAGGCAGCAATGTTGCTACATTCCGATCATCGATTAGCATTGTCAGGCACGCCAATTGAAAATAATTTGGGCGAATTGTATTCACTATTTCGCTTCCTCAATCCAAGTATGTTTGGTACGCTCCATCGTTTTAATCAAGATTATCTACAACCGATTCAGAAGGATAATGATAAAACGGCGGTTTTGAGTTTGCGTAAGAAAATCTATCCGTTTGTTTTACGCCGTTTGAAGCGGGATGTGCTGAAGGATTTACCTGATAAAATTGAACAGACGCTATTCATTGAGATGTCGCCTGAGCAGAAAAAACTGTACGAAAAACGCCGTGTTTTTTATCAGATGGCAGTCAATAAACAGATTCAGGAGAGTGGGCTTCAATCTACGCGGTTCTTCGTTTTTCAAGCCCTCAACGAACTTCGTCAAATTGCCTCTGTACCCGAAAGCATCTCAGACGGGCGCGTTACTTCTACTAAGCGTGAATTACTGCAAGAACAGTTGATGGATGCTTTCGCCAATAATCATAAAGTGCTGATTTTTGTCAACTACCTTGCTGCTATAGAATTGATTAGCAAGCAGTTAGACGAAGCAGGCATTGATTTCGTCAGTATGACGGGAGCAACTCGTGATCGTCAGAGTTTAGTTGAGCGTTTTCAAAAAGATCCCAATTGTCGCGCTTTCTTGATGACCTTAAAAACGGGTGGTACGGGACTAAATCTTACTGCTGCTGACACTATTTTCATTTTCGACCCTTGGTGGAATGTTGCTGCTGAAAACCAAGCAATTGACCGCGCTCACCGCATCGGTCAAGAAAATAAGGTATTAGCGTACAAATTGATTACGGAAGGAACAATCGAGGAGAAAATCATGAAGTTGCAACAGTTGAAAAAAGAATTGTTTGATAACGTCATTTCTTCGGATGGCGCAGGTATGAAATCACTGTCAGAAGACGACATAGATTTTATTTTCAGTTAAACGAAATATAGTTAGAAATTGTCTTTATTCCTCTAACCACCGCTAACCACTTTGTAATCTTATTTTCATGAATCGTACTTTTGAAGACTTAAAAGAATTTTTTCGTGATTTTTATAACCACAGTGATTTAAATAATCATTTTAAAACTATCGTTCGCCAATTTATTAGTGCTAACGCTAATTTATTACACGACCAAGGTGTAAGTAGTCAATTTTTTCGCTACCCTACGATGAGCTCTTTTAACAAAGATCACCTCTCTAGTATGGCGGCGTTACTCTTTTACAAAGAAGAAATTTATCAACAATTTCGCGAATGGATTCCCGAAGAGGTTTGTAAGGCTTTAGATTATCTAGTGTGGGAGGAAAAAGCGACACAGGCAAAAATATTGACTGAAATCGGCGTGGACTTTACCGAAACCACTCAACGAAAACTATATGGTGGAGGCATCCAAGAAGTAGCAGCGATCCGTAAGGAATTTGCTTTTTTTAAAAGTCGTTCCCGTAGTTACTGGTCTTATTATCAAAACAAGGCAGATTTCATGATTTGGCTACCCAAAGAGGTGCGTCGCGTCGTGAGCAAATATTATAAATTACCCGCCGAAGCAGAACTCGTTTCTATTCCAAAACCAGCAGACAATCACTATTTATACGACAAAGGAGAAAAAGATATTCTGACAGAATTACCTCGTTTATTAGCTTATGCCAAGCAGGATCAAATCAAGATGACCAGCAAAGGTTTACCCATGGCAAGTACGCTCAATAAAATGCAGCGCAAACTCAACCTTGCGGAGTTCTTTCCTAATACTAAAGATAAAGTATTAAAAAATATACGCACAAATCTAGTAGCGAGTCTAATTCTAACCTTGACTAAAGGGCAACAAAGTCGTCTAGATTTACCGTCTCTATTACGAGATTACCTATTTACCCAAAATATTCGCAAGAAATATAAAAGCCTATCAGCTATCCACCGTGAACTAAAAGGCACAGGTTATCTAGACGAACGTTCAACCTCTGGAGTAGAAAAGATGTATGTTAATTTTCTAACTTTACTTCCTGAAGGCTGGATCAGTATGGATTCTTTTTACAATAATCTACGCTTCCACTTTTACGATTTACAACCCGTTTCAGAATACATCGCGCGCGAGAAACTTTACTTTACCATTGACCGTGCAAGAGGATACAAAGAAAAATCTTACATCACAGAAAGTGATTACAACAGCGCGATAACCAAGCCTTATCTAAAAGGCATGATGTTCCTTTTTGCCGCCTTTGGACTACTAGATATTGCTTACGATGAACCCGATACTACTGAGATCGGAGAAACGACCTACTCGGCTTATGACGGTTTGGAAGCCATCAGATTAACGGATTTGGGTCGTTACGTGATTGGTAAGAATTTGACTTATGAAACGAGCAATGTCATCAAGGAGCATAAGTTGATTTTGTCAGAAGATGCGCTAATGATTACAGCAGAAGATGCTGATGACACCGCTGATATTTTACTAGAGCCGTACACCGAAAAGATAGGACCTAATCGCTATCGAACCGACAACTCTTTTTTCCTAAGTGGTTGTCGTTCTAAAAAAGATCTCCATAGTAAAATCAGTTTATTCAAGCAATCTATTAAAGTTAATTTGCCACCTAATTGGGAAGCGTTTTTTAAGAAATTAGAAAATAAGATCGATCCATTAAATGCAGTGGCAGATGTGAAAATTTTTCAAATACCTGCCGAAGATCGCGAATTGATTCGACTGATCGCGCGGGACAGCCTGTTGAAATCTTTAGTATATAAAGCAGAGAATTATATGCTCATCATTCCCACTAAAGATTTTTCTAAATTCAAAAAACGCTTGCAAGAATTTGGGTATTTAATGACGAACTGAGTACAATGACAGAATTGGTGAATGATAGAACAAATGGATTCACCTTGATAATCAACTAGTTATGATGATATAGTTGGTGAATTAAATCTGTCTTACTACTTAAGTTATTAGGCTAAATGCTCCACTTGCTAAAATAATGTTTTGCTATACTTGGAAGCCGAATTATCAGTATTTTCCAAGCTCTTATCGTATCGCATAGATAAATGCAAATAAAGCGAACGTGAAACGCGTAGAATAGGTAAATAAGTAAGAATTGCAATCGCAATCGCAACTCCCATTCCTGCACCGACCGACCAATCGTAAATTAATACCAAGACTAAGGTAGGTACAAGCAACAACCAAGACGAAAGACCATAAGAAATAATCAGTGCGCCGAAGTAGAATCCTGGTTCTGGTTCAAAATCTAAATTACACTTATCACAACGCTCGTGCATATGTCCAGGATTAGATAGCACCAATGGTTTTACAAATAAATCGCTGTCTTTGCAACGTGGACATTTATAATTCCACATCGCTCGCCAAGAAAAGGTAATGCCGGATTTCTTTTTATCTTTCATAACAATTTTATTAACTATTTAAGCCCAAAATTACTTAATCCTACAATGAAGTTCCGTGACTTTTGTTACCAAGAAATAGATTTTTTGACCTAAAGAATAACTTCCTATTTTGAGTCTTTCCGTTGCTTACTTCTCCCGCTGAATCTCTTGACTCCACAACTCTTTACCTGCCGTATCAAAAATCTGAATTTTCATTTTACGGTCTTCGTAGTTACCCGAAAAACTCAACAATCCATAATTGCGATCTACAACCAAAGTACCTTCTACTCTATTGCGATTTACTTCCTCCCGCACCGAACCTGAACCTGCGGTCAATGGTGAACAAGTCAAATCATAAACGGTATGTCCATTAAAATTAACAATTTTACTCAACTCGGTATGATGACGATCGCCATCTACAAAAACAACATTTTTAATCTGTTCTTCAGCAATCCGGCTCAATAAATAGGCTCGTTCTTTAGGGTATAAATTCGCATAGGTTTCATAAACCTCCGCCGTGGTCAATACCTGACCGCCAATCACAACCATTTTGAAAGTAGCCCGACTTCCTGCCAAGGCATCAATTAGCCATTCTAATTGAGTCGCTCCGAGCATCGTACGATTCTCTGCACCTTTATTACCATTCGGCGTACGGAAATAGCGGTTATCCACAAAGAAAAAGTCCACGTCATTAAAGCGGGTAAAATTAGTAACACCCTGATCCAATTCATTGCCAAATTCCGCATTAGGGTTACCCCAAAAAAGATCAAAAGCACGTTTCGTTTTTCCTTTATGAACAAAACTACGATCGGAATCATTTGGTCCAAAATCGTGATCGTCCCAAGTCGCGTAATGGTGCGTATTTGCTAAAAGTGGTTGTAATTCAGCGATTGAACGCGTATGCGTATAGCGATAATTAATCCCTGTAGTCGTAAACCAATCCGCTTCGCGCAAATATGTATTATCCCCTAACCACAACATCATATCGGGCGCGTGTTTATGAATGTTCGTAAAAATTTCATATTCACCGCCGTAAGGTCTTCCTGGACGATCGTAGCGTTCTTCACTCACATAGCTACAACTCCCCAAAGCAATGGTAAAAGCAGGCGGGTCAGTACGCCACTGCCATAGTTGCTGGGTTTGAAAACGAGTCGGGTAATCAAATTTTACTTCTTGACCGTTAATGAGCAGTTGGTAATCATAAGTTTGTCCTGGCTCGACTTCATCCGCAAGTAGATGGGTAGCAAAAGCGTCTTGCTTAGTCGTCATTATCTTTTCAGTAAAAAACTTTTCAGTGGGTGTTTCCTGTGTAGCGTAAACAATTTGTACCTCAGCCGCACTTTTGGTTTGCACCCAAAGCATTACTTCTTGCATCTCAGAATAGCCTAGCATCGGTCCCGATTGCAACAAAGATTTTTGTGCATAACTGAATATGAAAGTAAAAACGAACAAGAGAGAAAGCGTAATTTTTTGCATCATTGAAATTTTTGTTAGCGAACTACGCACGAATTTGCTTTTTTTTAAAATATCCTACGTTATATTTTCATTATTATTTAAAATAAAATAATTTTATATGTTTTAAAAGACATTAGTGTTACCAGAATAATGAATGCTATACTTAGAATTTTAGGTATTTAACCTCAACACATTACAAAAAGGTATAATTTTTGCAGCAATACACCTCAACAACACTAATAGGCTAATCGATGGCGAATACATTATGAACAACATTCGCATCAAATTTTATTCGCTGAATACGAACACTAAAAAACAAAAACATTGCAACGCCGAACACTACCGCATACCTGCCTATGGCAGTGGCTACTGCCTTTATTGTTGTTTCCTTATTCCGCCACTGCTCAGCTCTCCTTCACAGACAGCTTGCTCTATGCCGTGCAACAAGCACGTCCTGATACCAATAAAGTAATTCTGTTAAATGACCTTGCTTGGGAATTAAAGGTTGACGATCCCCAAAAAGCACGTCGTTATTTACAAGAAGCATTAGAATTAGGTT
>JBGCES010000719.1:0-29232 GCA_045106545.1 Saprospiraceae bacterium | reverse complement strand
AAATTTACACTTTGATTTTTTCAATTGATGATTACTTCCTATGGTCGTGAGATCGCTTCGCTAAGTTTTATTGAATAAAAACCATTCATTCAGCAAAATCACCATTTGGGCAACATGTAAATTTATTTTCTCGGCATTTCTTAGCTAACTTCAAACCATAATTTTCTCTCATTTTTATTTGTATGTAAATAACTCACGGTTATTTCTTCTCCAGCGGCTATATCTCGGATACAATAAAAGTCTATCGTCTGATTTTTATAATCCATTTGGTAATCAGCATTGGGCTGACGGGCATGATTGTAAATAGAACCGAGTCCTAGACAAATAGCACATCCATTGTCTTCCCAGTTGAAATAATAATCGTGTAATTTAGTTTGGTGGATCAATTTCATCTCTTTTTCCAATAAAACGATCACAGGACAGATTTCAATAATCTCTCCTTTTTGAATGTCTTGGGTAGTAATAACACCACGACCAGCAATTTGACTAGGAATAACAACTAAATTTGGATTGGACATACTCATATTTCGATGAACAAGCCCCTAACAATTAAAGTTCTAATGGTAATAATCAATTGAATTTTTGATTTACAAAACCTTTTGTATTTTGCTTGTGCAAATGAGTAGCGCACTCACTTTTTCAAACGATACATACTAACTATATGCCACAACAAGATCGTCCTTGGCTTCCTAACTACCCAAGTGGAATTCCTGCTAATATTAATCCTGATTCGTATCCTACTTTAATTTCGATGTTAGAGGAGACATTCAAGACCTATAAAAATCGTCCTGCCTTTTCCAACATGGGAAAGACATTGACCTTTGGTGAAGTGGATAAGTTATCTAAACAATTTGGTGCTTATCTTAATTCGCGTGGTTTAAAAGTGGGTGATAAGATTGCACTGATGATGCCTAATTTATTGCAATACCCAATCGCGTTGTTTGGGGCATTACGCGCAGGCGTTATTGTTGTAAATACCAATCCATTATATACGCCGCGTGAAATGCGTCATCAATTTACGGATGCCGGAGTGAAGGGCGTTATTATTTCTGAAAACTACGCCGCTAATTTGCAAAAGGTACTTGGCGATACCCAAATTGATGTCGTAATTGTCACTAGCTTAGGCGAAATGCTAGGTTGGGCAAAAAAGAAATTAACCAACTTCGTAGTGCGCTCCATTAAAGGAATGGTACCCAAATACGATATTCCAAATACGGTAAATTTCACAGAGGCACTACAGCAAGGAAAGAAATTCTCCTTACCAACCTTCCAAGGAAATCCCAACGATACGATTCTATTACAATATACGGGCGGGACTACGGGGGTAGCAAAAGGTGCTATGTTGACTAATCGGAATATGGTAGCGAATATGGAGCAGTTTTCAGCTTGGATGCAGCCTTTTTTAAAAGATAAAGAAACAGCACTTTGCCCACTCCCGCTCTATCATATTTTTGCTTTTATGGTCAACTGCTTATCTATTTTTAAAAGCGGTGGTCACAACGTTTTAATTACTAACCCGCGTGATTTGAGTACCGTTGTAAAGGCTTATAAAGATTACCCGATTTCAATTATGGTTGGGGTGAATACCTTATATAATGCTTTGCTTAATGACAAGGGTTTTCAGCAATTAGATTTCACCAATTTACACATTGCAGCAGGGGGCGGTATGGCGGTTCAACGAGCCGTTGCAGAAGGATGGCAAAAATTAACAGGTTGTGCGTTGAGTGAAGGTTTTGGAATGACAGAACTATCGCCTGTTGCTTCTAGTAATCCGATTGACGGCACTGGACGTATTGGTACTATTGGTCTGCCGATTCCATCTACTGATATGCGAATTACCGACGAAGCAGGACATCCACTACCGGTGGGTGAAGTAGGTGAAATTCAAGTCAAAGGACCACAGGTAATGAAAGGATACTATAATCGTCCCGACGCAACAGCGGAAACCATTACGGAAGATGGCTGGTTAAAAACGGGTGATATTGGTAAGATGTCAGAAGATGGCTTTTTCCAAATTGTGGATCGCAAAAAAGACATGATTTTAGTATCTGGCTTTAATGTTTATCCTAACGAGATAGAAGATGTAATTGCAGGTCACGCGAAAGTATTGGAAGTAGCGGCGGTCGGTCAGCCACACGAAAAATCGGGTGAAGTTGTTAAAATTTTTGTAGTTAAAAAGGATAAATCATTATCTGAAAAAGAATTAATCGAATTTTGTCGAGAAAATATGACGGGCTATAAAGTACCGAAAACAGTCGTGTTTCGAGACGAATTACCCAAATCAAACGTGGGTAAAATCTTACGGAGAAAGTTACGGGATGAAGAAAAAGCTGTTTGATGGAAAAAATTAAGCATTATTCAAAGTAAAGAACGAACGCTAATTTTTTCATTTAAAATATATGGCTCTTCTGAACTAACCAGTATGGCATCATTAGCAATCACATCGCTTAGTTCTTTCTTCAATTGCTTTTGAATGATTGACTTTGCTTTTTGAATCTCTTTTTTATCAAAAAGATCATATTCTTTTTCCAGTTCTAGCCATAAAACGAGCAAATAATCGCCCTGAGCAACTTTGCTTTCCAGCCATAACCAGAATTGCCACTCGATACTCAATTGATAATCGAGTGGCATTTTTTTTAATAAAAAATGCAGTGGACGCAACCACGGACGACGTTTATAATACTTACGAATAATGCGCAGTACCCGTTGAGTGTCACTGGCTTTTTGTTGAAGCGTTTTGATGATCGCAGGATGCTCACCCGCAATTTTTTCTTGAATAGCGGGAGGAGAGGTAGGAAGGCGAATTTTGTAATTTTTTACTTCTATCAAGACTACCGTATCGTAGTTTAGAATACCGACAAAATCAACGCCTTTTAATCCTTGACCAGCTAATATTTTATAAAATGGATGATCGTCAAATGATTTGATTAACCAACGATCACTAAACTTAAATTCAAGATCACTTTCTTGGAAGACATTAAACATCAGTAAATTACTTTTACTAATTTCAAACGGTTACGGCGCTCGCTCGGTACAATCATTTCCTTTGCCGAAGTTTGTAACGCATCTCGAAAGCGCAAACGTAATTCTTGATCTTCTGTACTCATTACACTATTTCGATCCAAATTACCTTTGCCATTAATGACATATTCGCTTACTGTATTCTCATAGCTAATCTCGTCATTAAAAATTAGGCGTAGGTTTTTGGGCGTTTTTAATAGAAAGTAAGAAGAATATATCGCATCGTCATCCTGTGAATACTGCTTTTTATGCAGCACATTTTTCCAATGCACCTTACCGTTTGGATGAACAGAAACCACAAATAAATCATCATAATAATAATCCACCACAAAGGGATTGCCTGATCGATCCGTATAACCACGACTATTCGAAGCCATACGGCGTTCATAGATCTTATTACGCTCCCCAATCATCAAAATTCCACCATCTCTACGCAGCACTATTTCTTGAATATCGCAATCTATAATTCCTTTTTCGCCTTTACCCTTTTTCCCCATTACCGTATTGACAAACTCTTCTTCAAAAGGATGGAAAATAAGTAGGTGATCATCAGGCGCATCCTGCGAAATATTTAAATAAAATAGTCCTTCCGTATGTCCACGATTTTTATCGGAATATAGACCACCCGCGACTAGCTTACGATTCAAGTTGTCATAATTAAAATAAACATCGTAGGTTAAGTATTTTGGTAGATCAATATTATAGAACATCGTACGTTCGGCGGTTCCCTGATGATGATGAATACTGAAATAGTGTTCTTCCTGCTTTACTTTTGTATTATTTTTATCAAAAATGATATATAGATCGCCTTGATCATCTAGTAAGATTTGGCTAAAATCACGGCTAAAGTTCGTCTCTTGGAAAGTAAATTGATGTTGCCAGAGCAGCTCCATCTTATCGACATCAAATACAACTGCGGTTAGTTTGTCATTTTGCTCAACATAATAAACTAACGCTTTGGAACGATCCTCCGAATATATAAGATCCATCTCTGGCGTATAAAATTGCTGATCAAAACGCGTAATCGTCATTGAATCTTTTAAGTCCGCAGCTGCATCGTATTGATGAATTTTCAAATAAGTATCTCCCCGCTTTTTGTAGTGATACACTAATTTGAAACCATCTGTAGCAGGAATAATTCCTAGTGCTTCTGGGCGTTTTTTATCTAATTCAATTTCTTTCTCCCAGCTTTGCTGCATTTTTTCATCAAATGCTTGTACCAAAAATTCAGTGGACTTGTCTCGATAGAGTAAATACTTGCCTTTGAATTTTCCAATGACTTCGTAAGCTATATCGTTACGCAACGATATATCTTCCGATACCATTACTTTTTGTCCAAAAACAAGCGTAGAAAAGAATGAAACGCACAAGCATAGTAGTAACCGCATAGCAATTATAATTTGGTTAATGATATAGACAAAAGGATTCGCTCTTTATGAAAAAGAAAAATAACAGAAAATTATCATCTTAACAAATACAATATAGTGTTAACTCAGGTTTCTATCCTTTTTCAGAACGAAAAAAAAATCCAGAAAGTTGTGAGAAAGCGCGTGAGCTATAGTTAAATTAGTTTGGAAGAAGCATTTGTGTGAGAATTCCTTCTTTCATGGCAAAAGAAGAAACAGCAAGACGATTTACTGGGGCTTTTTTAATAATAAAATCAATTAAAATCAGTGCAACTACAATCATATCTGCACGAGCATCAGGAATATCTTGTCGAATATAACGCTCTTGTACAGTGGTGTAGAGTAAGTCATTAAAAAATGGGGCAAACTGATCGACGGGTAACTCAGCAGATAAATCCGTCGATTGCATATCGACCATCTTCATACCAAGTACATCAAACGTTCCCGATGCACCAACGAGATGAGTCGTCGGGTATTTTTTTAAAATCAGCAGCAACGGCTGTAGTGTATGTTCCAAAAATTCGTATAACGCAGCTACTTCATCGACTGCCATTGGATCAGAATGGTGGAAGTTTTTATACAGAACGGCTGCGCCTACAGGGAAACTCTGTGCCCAAAATACGGATTCTTTTTCACAAATAATAAACTCCACGCTTCCACCACCAATATCCATAATCATGTAGCGATCGTCCACATCCGTAGGTAAGGTCAGCGCCACACCACGTTGAATTAATCGTGCCTCGGTATCACCGTCAATTAGTCGTATCGAAATATTTGCTTTTTCTAATGCCTGCTGAACGAATAACTGCCCATTAGAAGCTGTGCGAAGTGCTGCCGTTCCACAAGCGCGAAATTCAGTTACCTTTTTTTGGTCTAATATTTTCCGATATTCAATTAAAGTTTGCAATCCTCGCTCAAATGCTTTACTTCCGATAGTTTCAATACCATCCTCTGCTAATTTTACAAAGCGGCGTTCGCGATGAATTTCTCGAAATGGGATCTGCCCTTCCGCTTTTTCCACAATCAGCATGTGAAAAGTATTAGTACCTAAATCAATAACTGCATAGCGGGACATAGGAATCGAGTTTACTGTTAATAATATTGATCTTACTGCTGCACTTGAGAAAAAAGATTGCTGTAATTTGTTACCCCCGTTTGAGTAAGCAAATTGGCGTACTTAGGCTTATTTTCTTCCATGAAGATTAAATAGTAACAACCAACATCGTTGTTGAAATGAAACTCTGCTTCGCCAATAATTTCCCCTTTCGCTTGATAAAAAATTCGCCCAATAGATTTGCACTGCGGGATACGGTTAGTCACTGGACTTGTCGAAATGTAGCGAATAGAATTTTTAATATCTGCCTCTTTACTATGATTCATACTAAATGGCAATTCATAAAAAACGTAATCCAAGTAATCCGTTTCCGTAAATAATCGCTCTGCTTTTTCTAACGGCAAAGTAGGATAAAGTTCATTTAATGGTTCTTCTACTATCGCAGCAGTGGGTGGTGTAGTGGAAGAAGAATTTTCTGTTTTAGTATCGCTACCACAAGCAAAAAAGAAGAGCGAGCATAACAAAGTAGTAAATAATTTATTCATATAGGAAAGTGAATTTTGTTTTTTTTATTGGTAAAAAACAACTTCCTCTTTTGAATTTTTCAATTAATAAATTTCTGAATAAAACAATTCATTCAAGAAATTAATCATTTGAAAACTTAGGAAGTTATTTATTAACGGTTTACTTAAAAGAGATAGTTACTACGAATACTTACAGAACGACCACGAAAATCATTCGCGCCACTATTGTTCTGAATGTCCGATTCACGCGACCAACGGGCGCCAATACTCCAGTTGTCCCGAATAAAATAGTCCGCACCAATGATAAAAGTAAAGTTACCCGAACGGAAATCTTGTCGATCTGATACGTCTTCTCCTAAACTATCAATAATGGTAAAATTAAGTAAGCGAGCATAAGAAAGACCTGTACTTACGCGAAATTTCCAATCATAAAAATGAACTAGTACGGGTGCTTCAACATAATTTAAACGAATTTTATCGAACGCGGACGCAAGCTGATCGGTCAACGTACGGCTTGCTCCTTTTTGGCTATAAAGCAGTTCAATTCCTATTTCCCAGCGTTTGGTTAATATCGCCGACACTGCTAAACCTGTATTAAAACCTGGCTTATTATAGCCTGCTAATAAATCACCATCAATCTGCGAAAGATTAACCCCAAGTATTACTCCTCCTTTAAAACGGCGATCGGGCAGGTCATCTTGAGCCAAAACGGTATGATTCGCTAAGCCGAATAGAAAACATAGGAAACAGTAAAGAAAATATTTTTTCATTGAATTCATAATTTTCACAAAAATAGAAATAATCTAATGGAAAGTTGTTGGATAGCAAAATTGCATTTTAGCTACCTCAAGACTGCATTTCTAACGTCATTTTGCTATCAGAAATATAGATTAAGTAACGAGTAAAAAATAAGTCCTTCATTTGGAGATAGAGATTTTGTGCCAAGACGAGGCAAAAAACGTAAGCGATGCCTTAGCATCGGTGAGGCTTTTTAACGAAGTATTGGCGCAAAAGATCATCGGTAAAATGAGGAAGTTATTCTTTAATCGTTACTAAGTTAACTTCTTTATCTAAAATCGGTTAAATTGGATAATTCATCATTCCGTCTAGAAGTAACGAAATAATAACCCATGAAATATTTTAAAATTTTATTGCTGTTAAGCATTTGTCTGTTAGTTACCCAAATTACTGTTGCTCAAAAAATGAACAATAAAACAATGGGTAAAATTTTCAAAAAGGTAGCTGATAACTTAGATGGAGAACGCGGCGCATGGGAAGTGACTTACAAAGAACGAATCATGCTCGTATTAACCGATGAAACAAATAATCGGATGCGCATTTTTACGCCGATCGCAGCGGAAGAAGAAGTAGGAACACGGGAATTCAAAATTATGCTAGAAGCTAATTTCCATTCGGCTTTAGATGCAAAATATAGCTTGTATAATGGATATATCATCAGTGTTTATACGCACCCACTGCAAGAGTTAAACGAGGAACAATTAATTGATGCGTTATCGCAAGTCGCCGTTTTAGCTAATAATTTTGGAACGACTTACTCAAGTACCGATTTGTTGTTCGGAGTAGAACAAGAAGAATCGGAAGAGAAGCGCATTAATAAAAGTCCGAGTGGAAAGAAAGAGAAAGGTTCCTAAATTTATTCCTGTAAAAAATTGCGTTATTTGCCTTATATTTCTACAGTAAGTATTTTATCAAAACAAACTACTATGTCCAAAACTATCGTCTCTTACAATGTCAACGGCATCCGCGCAGCCATTAAAAAAGGTTGGTTAGAATGGCTCAAAGCAGGAGATTTTGATATTGTCTGTGTACAAGAAACCAAAGCCCGACCAGAGCAGGTTGATTTGAATCTATTCGCAGAATTGGGTTATCAAAGTTATTGGTTTTCAGCACAAAAGAAGGGATACAGTGGCGTAGCTACTTTTTCTAAAGTGGCTCCTGATAATATTGTAAAAGGTTGCCAGATTGAAAAATTTGATAATGAAGGACGGGTATTACGTACTGATTTTGGTGATTTGACCGTCTTAAATTGTTACTTTCCATCGGGTACTTCAGGCGATGAACGCCAGGCGATGAAGATAGATTTCTTAGATGACATCTATGCTTACGCACACGAATTAAGAAAAGAACGCCCTAATCTTATCGTACTCGGTGACTATAATATCGCCCATAACGAAATCGATCTTCACAATCCCAAACGCAACAAAAAAACAACGGGTTTCTTACCAGAAGAACGCGCGTGGATGAGCAAATGGTTTAATAGTGGCTTCACCGACGCGTTTCGTGCTCAGCATCCCGAACAAGTTCAATATAGCTGGTGGAGTTACCGCGCTGGGGCTCGGGGAAAGAATAAAGGTTGGCGATTAGATTATCAGTCCGTCAGCGATGCGCTAGTAGGTAAAATTGTAGATGCGTATCAACTTACGGATGCGGTGCATTCTGATCACTGTCCTGTATATTTGGAATTAGATATTTAAAATCGTTATCACATGAAAAAACGTTACACCATTCCTTTAGGTTTGCTAGGATTATTTGCGATTGGGTTTGCATTTGGACCAAAGCCTGATTACCGTCCTTTCGATGGAAAATTACCTGAGTTATCGTTATCACTCAACGAGTTAGATGATCATATTGCACAACAAGAAGCGCAGGTTAAAAATTTAAAACCAGATAATCAGGCACGGATCATCTGGGCAGATTCTATTCGCAAAACGGAATATAGCGTTGTTTATTTACATGGCTTTTCCGCCAGTGCGATGGAAGGACGACCTGTTCATCAAAATTTTGCGGAACGCTTTGGTGCTAATTTATACCTTGCTCGCTTACCTGAACATGGCGTAGATGACAAAAACTCTTTTAAAACATTAACGCCCAAAAAGTGGATTGAATCAGCGAAAGAAGCGATTGCGATTGGTAAAATGCTGGGTGATAAATTGATTCTAATGTCCTGTTCTACGGGCAGTCCATTAGCCATTTATATTTCTAGCCAAAATCCTGATTTGGTACATGCCCAAATTATGTACTCTCCCAATATCGCACTTTTCGATGGGACTTCTAAAATTCTCACTTATCCTTGGGGCACCCAAATTGGCGATCAAATTTTCGGTGGCGAATACCGTACCATCGAAGCAGATCCGCGTTACTGGACAGTCGAATACCACAACAATGGCGTTTATGCGATGATGTATCTTTTAGAAGGTACGATGCAGCCCGATATTTTTCAGCAAATCGACGAGCCCTTAATGATGGGTTATTATTATGAAAATGAAGAAGCACAGGACGAAATCGTATCGGTGGAAGCAATGAAATGGATGTTTAGTGAAATCAGTACACCAGCAGAGCAGAAATGGGATGTGGCTTTTCCTAATGTGAATAGCCACGTAATCGCCTCAGATATTGGTTCGAAAGATTGGCAGTCTGTACAGCAAAAAACGATTGAATTTGCGGAAGAAGTTTTGGGTATGCAAGCAATAGAAAAAATAGTCGTATCGGATAGTTTAAATATAGAAACTGTCCAATAAAAAACAGGACTCCCCAACTTAATGGGTGTCCTGTCAAAAAATTCCGCTACACTTTAAAATTTTACTAACCCTGCTTTTAGTCGCGAACTACGTTTAATAAGCATTCACAACTTGGGGAATAAGTAGGGTTAGTATTTTACAATAAAATGTGTTTTAATAAAGCTGTCCAAAGTTCAGCTTTGGGATATGATTCTATGAAAAAGCAATATTTTTAATAAAAGCGAACTGCGGGTGGTGTCATTTTTTTCGGTTTTTGCAGAACGTAAGGGCTTTTCATTCGCCCGCAATTCAGTTCACAGTTGGTCATTGATAGTCTTCTCACTTATTTGGAAATAATTATTGATCATCGTAGTTGTACAGACCGTTATCTACTTGTTTCGTTTGTCCGTATTCATCCAGCATTACCTCTGTCTCTTCGCTATATCGTTTTGCCATAATCGCGTCGAAGTTTGCATATTGTGAAGCAGAAACACCTTCATAATTACGAATTTCAGGATTACCACCATTCTCAGCCAACATATTAGCAATTTCTTGGTGTCCGTTTTTAGCTGCCAACATGATAGCTGTTGACCCCATCATATTTGTATGGTTCGGGTCTGACCCGTTAGCAATTAATACTTCTACCATTTCCTTATTACCATTTTTGGCAGCAATATTCAAAGCCGTGTTTTCCATGTAATCCGTCTTAGTCACATCTGCACCAAATTCTAACATAGTAGCGACCAGTGAAGCATTATTACTTTCGGCAGCAATATTTAATAATGGCTCTCCCAAATCACTTTCCCAATTTACATCGCCCACTGCATCTTCACTTTTATGCAATAACATTCCTGCAATCAAATCATAACCTTTCACCGTTGCGATATATAACGGAGAATCTCCGTTTCCATTCACTTTACTTACATCTGCTCCTTGCTTCAATAAGTAAGCAACTTTCTTCAACTCGTTCATCGAAACAGCAAGCGCTAATGGGGTTTCACCATTGGATAAACGATCGATATCCGCTCCTTTTTTGATTAGTTTACTCAAAAATTTCAAATCCTGTCCAGTCTCAAGTGCAAGGAAAAGTGGAGCTTCTCCTGTTCCGTTTTTCAAACTCGCTTTGGCACGTACCGCAACGAGATTCATAATCTCGACATTACCTTTTTTAATAGCTAATGTGAGCGGCGTTTCACCTGCTGTATTTTTCAAATTAATAACTGCTTCTTGCGTTAGTAATTTAGCTAGTTCTACGTTCTCGTTTTCAATAGCTTGGGTAAGCGCCGTGTGTCCTTTTTCGTTGTGCTTATAATAAATCATAGCATCCAAAAGTGGCGTTAAGGTTTCAATATCACCAGCGTCAACGGCAGCAAAAACCTTTGTATTTAGCTCCTCTTCCGTCAATTCTGCTTTATCTACGGATTCTGTGTTAGAAGGAGTCTCTACTACTTCTACACTAGTATTTTCAGTGTTATTTTGCTGTGCAAAAACGTTTGGTGCAAAACTTAATAGTGCTATAATAATTAGGCTGTATCTCATGACCTCTAATTTTTTCGATTGTTAAATAAGGCGTTGTTAAGTAAACTCGAACCATACAAATATTTATATTAGAAAAAATTAAAAACGTGTAATAAAAACGGGAGTGCGTTTTTGGATAAATGACTGATAATGAATCTGTTGAATACTATCTACTAAGGGGGGTAGAGGGTAAATTTATTATCTTTCAATATACAAAAACGCACTTTCCATTTTTTCGACTTTAGGGGGGAAATATGCTTAGACACAAAGCGATCACTTTTGACCGAGGGGTAGTTCGCATCAAGCAAATATGATAGATTCTACGTCAGCGAAACGAGAGGTAGCTGTCGTTAGAAGAATTTCTGTAGAAACTGAATTTATCTTTTTTCAGTAAAAAAAGTTGATCAACTGATATGACCGAATACTATTGTAAAAAGTTGGAATAAAAACTTAAACAGAATTGGATTATTTGAAACAAGAACACGAATAAAATAAATCTTTTAATTTAGAAAAATTATCAATTCTGAATTTTAAAAGAAAGATTTGTTTTTTCGTCAATACTTAATCAATCTTGCTAAAAAAGAAGTTAAGTTTTGTCTGTAAATTTTTGATATGAAACAAGTGCGCTTTGAAAGCAGCGATTATTCAAATCATATTTACATTAAAAGTGTAGTAGTTACGCGATATGATATATTTTAGCAAATGAAAGCAGCAAGAGAGTAGCTGCGTTTGAGATTCGAGTATATAAATGCTTTTGGAGCGCGTTTTATTATATCTCGGTCAAAAAAAATGAAAAAAAAATGAAAAAAATAAATTTTACTCCACTTTAGCAACTCGATCCACTACATTTGTTCTTCCTTTTAGAAAAGGGTAAACAGTCAAAGGTAAAGGGTTGACTCTTGTTTATCCAATCCCTCCTCAACCTTTGTTCCCTTTACGTTACACTTATTATTTATTCCATGAAAGTTACTGAATATTTTGAAAAAGCAAATGGGAATACGCTCATTTCCTTTGAAGTATTACCACCTCTAAAGGGAGGAAGTATGGAAGCAATCTTCAATACGCTCGATCCATTGATGGAATTCAAACCACCTTTCGTAGATGTAACCTATCATCGCGAGGATTACGTTTATAACAAACGTCCTAGTGGTTATTATGAAAAATCGGCTATCCGAAAGCGTCCTGGAACGATTGGAATTTGTGCATCTATTATGCATCGTTACGGGGTAGATGCCGTTCCACATTTAATTTGTGGTGGTTTCACGCAAGAGGAAACGGAAAATGCGCTAATTGACTTGAATTTCTTAAATATTAATAATGTGCTTGCATTGCGAGGCGATGCCCGTAAGTTTGAAGGTAAGTTTATTCCTGAGCCTGGCGGACACAGCTATGCTATTGACATGGTTAAGCAGGTTGATGCGATGAACCACGGAAAATATTTGGATGCGAACATCGATCAAGGAGCTAAAACAGATTTTTGTATCGGCATTGCGGGCTATCCAGAAAAACACTTCGAATCACCCAACTTTGATTTAGATTTAGAGTTTACGAAAGCAAAAGTAGATGCAGGAGCGGACTACATTGTGACGCAGATGTTTTTTGATAATCAAAAATATTTCAACTATGTCAAACGCTGTCGTGAAATAGGTATTAATGTGCCGATTGTACCTGGTCTAAAACCAATTACTAAATTATACCAACTCAATTCGCTACCGCGTTTATTCTTCTTAGACTTACCTTCGGATCTAGTGAAAGGTATTCGGGCCGCAAAAGATGGAAAGGCGCGAAAAGAAGTAGGTATTGAATGGTGTATCGCACAATCAAAAGAGCTAAAAGCAGCAGGTGTGCCTTGTCTCCATTACTATACCATGGGAGATTCCGATACGATTCGGCGGATTGTAGAGGCAGTTTATTAATCGCGTACCAAGATTTTATTTTTTCAAATACACAACGTTTTGAATTATACTAAGACAACTTTAAAAAAAATTGAAACGATTTTAGAGGAATTGGATTATACCATTCGTTATGAGAAAGGCAACTTTCAGTCTGGATATTGCATGGTCGAAAGTCGTAAAATGGCGGTGGTAAATAAATTTTTCGATACGGAAGGACGAATCAATATGCTCTTAGAAATTCTTGGAACTTTAGAAGTAAATCCAAAAGAATTGACCGAAAAATCTGCTAAATTTTATAAAGTTGCTACTAAATCAATAGCTGAAAAAATATCCGAAACGGAATCTACTGAAACAGAGTAAATCAAATATCACGATCACCTTTCTTGGAACTGGCACTTCGCAGGGTGTCCCTGTGATTGGTTGTGACTGTGCAGTTTGTAAATCTCCTGACCCGCGCGACCAACGACTGCGTACTTCCATTTTAATTAGTATCGACGATAAGAATATTGGAGTAGATGCTGGTCCTGATTTTCGGCAGCAGATGTTAAGAGCAGGCGTAACCGATCTTGAAGCTATTCTAGTTACGCATCAACATAATGATCACATTATCGGCTTAGACGATGTACGTCCATTTAATTTTAAGCATCGCAAATCTATTCCAATTTACGCGACTGAATTAGTACAAGAGGAATTGAAAAAACGTTTTTCCTACGCCTTCGACCTTGATCCTTATCCAGGCGCTCCTCGTCTGGAATTAGTTCAAATAGATAAAGATACACCGATTAAATTAGCAGGGGAAAAGATCATTCCTATCGAAGTTTTGCACGGGGAGCTGCCCGTTATGGGATTTCGTTTAAGAGATTTCACTTATCTAACGGATATGAACGCGATTAGTGAAGCGGAATTACAAAAAGTCTTAGGATCTAAAACTTTAGTCCTAGATGCTTTGCATCATAGTGAACATCACTCCCATTTTAACCTCGCCCAAGCCGTAGAATTAGCGACTACAATTGCTGCAGATACAACTTATTTTATTCATGCCAGCCATCGCATGGGTTTACATGCCGAGATCGAAAAAGATCTGCCAACGGGAATGCATTTAGCGTACGATCGGCTATCCTTCTCTATTTAGAACTTAATTTTTCTTGAGAAATTTCTACTTTTGCCGCGTTTTTTAGGTTAAACGCTTGTTTTCTTACATTAAAAAAGAGAGTCATCGAACCATTTTTGCTCTCCTAGAGTCATTGGTTATGCACTTCCCTCCAATCGTTCATCCTATTATAGACATTAACTTTAAATAAGAAAAACTACGTCTAAAACGGTTTTTTAGCTAATAAATGCTATTTGCCGTTTACAAATTAATTATTTTATGAAAAATACAATCAAGCTGCTCGCATTACTATTATTCTTTGCCGCAGCAACAACTACCAGTTTTGCGCAAAAATATGGTCATTTGAATGCGGGTAATTTATTAGAAAAACTACCTGAAGTTGCACAAGCTGACTCTCAAATGGAAGCCTACCAAAAGCAGATGATTGCTAAAGGTGAAGATATGGCTAAGAAGTTTCAAGCAAAATATACCAAGTTCGCTCAAGAGGCACAGCAAGGTCTTCATTCTCCAGTTCAACAACAAGACATGGAAGCAGAACTACAGAAAGAGCAGCAAGCAATCGTTGCTTATGAGCAGGAAGTACGACAAAAGGTAGCAGCAAAACGCGAAGAATTGTTAGCACCAATCTTGAATAAAGTGAACGATGCCATTCAAGCTGTTGGCAAAGAGCAAGGCTACTCTATGATTTTTGATAGCAGCATCCCCAATGTGCTATTATTCGTAGAAGATGCAGATGATTTGACTAGTGCAGTCAAAACGAAGTTAGGTATTTAATAGCTTTCTTCTTGATATAAAAAGCGGCTAAACTCATCCGAGTTTAGCCGCTTTTTTATTTGCGCTACAGTACATTTCTCAGGCATATCAGCTTACTGAAGTAAACTATTATACTTCCCACTATCACCAACCAAAGCGATTGCATCTTTGATTTCTATGTCATTCCGTAAGCCAATTTCAATTTTACCGCGCTGATAAAAATAACGTCCCACAATCTCCTTTTCAATCATATCAATAATGACTTCTTTGTGCTTAATTAAATCGTTCTTTTTGGCAGCGATAATTTTATTTTCTAAAGCAGCTAAGTCATCTTTCAACAGATAACCGTCTTCATCAGCACGTATCTTCAACTTATCCAGTAGATTTTCGGTTTTAGTATCATAATCAAATTCTCGTTTTTGTAAGAATTGAACAAACTCATCGAATTTAGTAAATCGAAAATCAGTTGCCTTTTCTGGTGCTGTGTGCTTCAAAACATATTCCGTTGCATAATCGAAGAGCAAAAATTCATTCCGTAGTTTTCTTAAAACTTCAGAATCACCATCTTTATCAATCGACATATCAGGTTTTACACCACCACCATCTAATACTGTTCGTCCGTTACGGGTACTAAAACGAGCACGTTGCTCATCTGGAATATTAATTGGCTCTCCATTTTCATAAGATACCCCTTGAATACAGCGACCACTAGGGATATAATATTTAGCAGTAGTTAATTTCACACGAGAATTGTACCCCACATCTCTTGTATTTTGCACCAAACCTTTACCATAAGAACGTTGCCCTAATAGTACGCCACGATCTAAATCTTGAATCACTCCCGAAACAATTTCAGAAGCAGAAGCAGAGCCTCCATTGATTAAAGTTACTAAAGGTAATTGCTCGTCCACAGGTTTGTTCAAAGTCTTAAAACTACGATCCCAATCTTTCACTTTTCCTTTAGTCGTTACGACTAACTCCCCCTTAGGAACGAATACATTAGAAACGTTGACTGCCTCGGTTAATAATCCACCACCATTATCGCGTAAATCGAAAACCACGCCTTTCATATTTGGATTTTCATCTTGCAATTTTTGCAGTGCGTCACCTACGTTTTTACCCGCATTGCGCGTAAAAGTGGTCAGTGCAATATAACCAACCTCGTCGCTGATCATTCCTGAATAAGGTACATTTGGTACTTTTACCTCGTCGCGAGTAAGTGAAATTTTAAAGTCATCAGGTGTACCTGGACGACGGATGGTCAATTCAACTGCGGTACCAGGAAAGCCCCGAAGAATGTTGTTCACATCCTCTGAGCTTTTGCTTACGGCATCCGTTCCATCGACAGCTATTAATTTATCACCCACTTTTAAACCAGCCTTGTCAGCTGGTTGATCTTGGTAAAGCTCTGTAATCGTAATAAAGTCACCAATTTTACGGCTTAAAGCGCCAATTCCATTATACTTTCCTTCTGTAATGTAGCGAAAGCTCTCAATCTCTGATTCAGAAATATAATTAGTATATGGATCGAGTGATTCTAGCATCGCATCCACCCCAGTACGCATCAGCTTACCAGGATCTAGATCATCTACGTAATAAGTATTTATTTCTTTGTAAAGGTTGGTGAAAATTTCAATATTCTTCGCGATCTCAAAATACTTCCCGTGATCTGTTTTGAAATTAGTCGCAATGCCGAGCATCAAAATGACCAGTATGCCCGAAATTTTAGTGAATCGGTTCATAAAAATTGTATTTAGATTTTACGCTCTTCTCAGCCAGTTAGCTGGTAGGGTGGTATTGACTCTATGATAAAAGCGTATTAAGTTTGCGAATTGGGTTAATCAAAGGTGGAAATTAGAATAAGGAATTTTTAGGAGGAAACAAATATAAGAATGATTAATCATCAAATCACTGATAAACAAATATTATCTTATTAAAATATTTAATATTTGTTTTTAAGTGTAAATAGAAACTTCATCACGAACCTTATAAAAAGTGCATTGTTTTTTATAATAAAACTTAAATAAACAAAAGTTTTAATATTTTTTTATATTCCTATTTAAATATTGATATTAAATGGAATATCAAAATAAACGATTAATTAATTTGAATTTATTTTTTAGCAAAAAATTCAGTTACTAACTGTAGTAATTCTTGTGGTTTTTCGGCATGTACCCAATGTCCTGCGTCAGCTACCGTTGCTAAAGTTGCTTGCGGAAATGTTTGTTGTATAGCTTCCCAATCCTCGGTTTGCACATAATTTGATTGACCTCCTCGGATAAACAGTGCATCTTCTTCAAAAATTTCATTGCTTTCAATTGCAGCTAAAATATCTGCGTAGCGAGCATGTAAAACGGGTAGATTCATTTTCCAACGGTAGCCACCTTCCTTATTGCGGGTTAGGTTTTTTAATAAAAACTGTCGTACACCCAAATTAGGAATTCGTGGTTCTAAAAATGATGCAGCAGCCTTACGATCGGAAATACTCCTCACATCCATGGCTAGGAGCGCTGCAAAAATTTCAGCGTGTCCCCCTTGATAAGCTTTAAGTCCCATATCAACTACTACTAGTTGTTCTACCATATCAGGATATTCTAAAGCAAATTGTAGCGCCGTCTTTCCGCCCATCGAGTGTCCGATTATCCGCGCTTTATATATCCAATTATTTTCCATAAAAGCATGCAAATCTTCTGCCAGTATATGATAATTGAATTCGTCAGCGTGAGGTGAACGTCCGTGGTTACGTTGATCAACAATATAAACGGTATAATTTGTGGCTAATTGTTTGGCGAGTGTTTGCCAATTGTCAAGTGTACCAAATAAACCATGCAAGATAATAATAGGGTCACCTTGACCAAAGGTTTTGAAATTGAGATTCATTTATATAACCAGATAATTATTCTTTAGGAAGTCTAATAATGGCGAAGTGATTGATAATCAGCTATTTTACTAACCGCCGATCAAGTTGGACGCAATATCCATAAATAAACCTTCTACATTTTCGCCAGTTTTAGCACTGGTGATAACATCGAAAGTGGACTGCTGCTGTAAATTCATTAATTGATTATAATTTAATAAATCTGCTTTATTGCCGACAGTCTTTATCAGACAATTTGGTAACAAATCCATTAAGAAATTAATATCATCATCAATATTCACGTGAGTAGAAGGACGGGTTAAATCAACCACATAAATAATTGCACTCGTACCTAAAAAATAAGTAGTAGGAACTTTATCTTGAGTGACTTCACCAGCAATATCCCAAAGGATTAAAGTAATATTTTGACCATTAACGGTCACTTCTTTCTTATCTACTTTGACGCCAATCGTTGTAAGATAACGCTCGTTGAAAGTATTAGCAATAAAACGATTAAATAAAGACGTTTTACCAACGCCGAAACTTCCCGTAAGGATAACTTTTTTACTATACATGATTCGATTTGTAGCCGTTTATTTTAAGTAGCGAGAACTAAATGGGAAAAAAATGTTGCTTCTAGTTTATTTTTAATTAGTAGATGTGTAGTATTCGTAGGATTGCTAACCAAATTTGGCAAATGTTGTTCGCCTAACTCTAAAGATTTACTGTACAGATCACTTTTTTGACTAATAGTTAGTTTTCCCTTTACAGCAATAGCGATGTAATAGGAATAGAAATTTTGAATAATGATCGAATAACTTCCATACTGGATCATTTCTAGATCCTCGTCTTCTCGCTTAAATGCGTCTTCCACAAAACTTTTAATCGCAGTCAACATTCCTGCAATCACATCGCTATTGATGGTTTCCTCAGCGGAAGCACTTCCTAATAATAACCCAGAATATTTTTGAATCACGAATACTTCTTCTACGCCACTATCTGGAATTTGGCTCATCACTATTTCACTTTCTTTTACTCCCGAAAACATATTGCGTAGCCGACCAATAAAACCTTGATTAAGCTGCTGGTCAATGCGCTGCTGCAATTGTTCAAATTGTAATGCAATATATTTACGAATCATTTTACCCAGTACTGGATAAATAGCGTCTAATAGTTTTTCTTGTGAATTTTCAATTTTGCGCTCAATAATTTTATTCAATCCGATTTCAAATTCCATTGGAAAATGGCTCTGAAAGTACGTTAGCTTTTCATCTATCATTTGTTGTACAGTGGCATCACGCTGTGCCAACTGTTCCCGAATTTCTAATAATTCCGCGCGCTCTTTGCGCAGCAAAATCGCTTGGATCTGCTGAATTTTTTTGCTATCGCTATGATGTTCGCCATTCATACGCTAGATTATTCTTCTACTAATTGCTGTCCAATATTCAGAAGTAGAGTGCCAATGCGCTGACGATCGCTCGTACTCGTATGTTTGATTTCCTGCTGTAATCGATCTACATTGTCTGAAAGTAATTTTTCTAACTGTGTAAACCGATTAGAAGTAGCATTTTCAAGCTGATTGAACTGATCATTGATCGTACTTTCTAGGGTACTGAAACGTTTTTGAGTTTGTTCCTCTAGTTGAGTAAACTGCTCAGCGTTATTCCCTGACAGCGCATCAATTTTAGTTTGTAAAGCTTGTTCTGCTTGGCGCAAATATTCTTCTAACTGCTTGAATCGCAATTCGTAGTCAGACATCTGCTGCCCCATCAAAATATCGCGGATCGTGCTAATTTCACCCAATTGAGGGATACCATTCTTTTCGTGTGCCATTACATCCAAGAGATTTTATATTTTTGAAAAATGCTGTTTATTTGTAATTGAGAGTAAGCAACGGTTAAAAATAGCGTCTAGTTTCTCAACCAATACTAAATATCCTTCTAATAGCAGATAGGGACTTAAAATAATCTTAAAAACTAAAAATATTGAATAAGAATTTAATATTCATTTATGCTCCAAAGACCTCTGCCCGATTGCAATATATCGCTTATGTTTTGTTTGACCAACTCCTAGGTATTGATTTTCAGATTATTACAGACCGGCAAGACTATATCAATTGCGCTTTTCCAAAAGTTAATTACTGTAACCAATCAATTACAGCCAACGAAATTCAAATTGCAAATTGTGGTTTACTTTTTGAAAAAAAAATACAGCCGCCAGCGCTTAATCCAAGCATATTTCGGGAATTACCTACGTTGTTTCATGTTTTACCAAAAGATACAAGCGCAACTTTTCCATTCGATTTTTTTAGCATGGCTTTTTTTCTCTTGAGCCGTTACGAAGAATATTTACCACACACTTCTGATCAACATGGTCGCTTTGCTGCAAAAGTTTCAGTTGCTCATCATTATCAATTTTTACAACTACCCATTATAGAATTATGGTTATTCCAACTACGAAATGTCCTTCAGCAAAAATTTCCTACCCTGATCATATCGCCATCCTTATTTAAATTTTCACCTACTTACGATATCGACTTAGCTTGGGCTTATTTGAATCGTCCGTGGTGGCGGACGGTAGGAAGTTGGATGAAAAATATATTAACAGGAGAATGGCAATTAGCAAGCGAGCAGCAAAATGTATTGCGAGGGAAAATGACCGATCCTTACGACACCTTTGCCTTTTTGGGACAGTTACAGCGACAATTTCACCTCCAGCCCATTTTTTTCTTTTTGCTAGCCGACTATGGAAAGTACGATAAAAATATTCATCCCCAAAATACAGCTTTGCAATCCCTCATAAAAACCTTGCACAAACAGTACCAAATTGGAATTCACCCATCTTACCAATCTAATTCTTCTTTTCAAATTTTAACAAAAGAAGTACGACAGTTGGAACAAATAATTCAACGCCCAATCCAGCATAGTCGGCAACATTTTCTAAAATTACATCTACCCGATACTTACCAGAACTTATTAGAACTTAACGTAATCCATGATTACAGCATGGGTTATGCTGATGAAATTGGTTTTCGCGCAGGAATATCACGTCCCTACTTTTGGTATGATTTACGCAAAGAAGAGATGACTAAATTAACCATTCATCCATTCTGTGTGATGGACGTAACCCTACAGCAATATTTACAACTATCGCCTTCCACGGCAGTTGAAAACGTAAAAAGATTAATTAGAACTCTACAAACTGTTGGAGGCACTTTTTCAACGCTCTGGCACAATAGCTCCTTCTCCGATACACATGGATGGGTAGAATGGCAAAATGCTTATCAACAAATAGTCGCTTTAGCAAGTAATCAGATTATCAAATAAAAAATATTACTAACATTTCAAAAAAAGTTTTGACTTACAAATTAACAATCGTAAATTTATAGTTCTGTATTAAAAAGTAAGAGAAAGACGAAATATCAATTTAATATAAACTATGGGATAACTAGGTGATACACATTTATTTTAATCGAAATTGAATCTTCCAGTGTATCTTTTCCACTTCTAGTTCCATTCTAAGCAGGATTACCTTTATCTGAGATTTTTACATTTTTTCCACAGGACGTACCGAGTTATCCACACCTGACGCAACCATAGTAACGTAACTATGGATTCCCTTTTGCGTAGAAAAAAGTAGTTTTGCAAACCACAGATTCATAGCAAATTCTTCGATCCATGTCAGAGTTAAGTCCAATGCCTAACGGTGCATCGTACCGTCAACAGAATCGCGCAAGAAAGAACGGAGCAAGTGACATTGCTGCGCATGGAAAAGTTCCACCTCAGGCTGTTCCACTGGAACAAGCTGTGCTAGGTGCGATTATGCTAGATAAAGATGCGCTGGCAGTCGTATTAGATATTTTGAGTGCAGAAAGTTTCTATACCGACGCACACCAAATGCTCTATAAGGGTATGTTGCGTTTATTCGAGCGTTCACAGCCGATTGATATCTTGACCGCTACCGAGGAGTTGCGCAAAATGGGGGAACTGGAAACGATTGGTGGTCCAGCTTATTTAGTGGAATTAACCAATCGTGTAGCATCCGCTGCCAATATTGAATACCACGCGCGGATTATTTCACAAAAACATATTCAGCGCGAATTAATTCGCGTTTCTACCCGCATCATCAATGATGCTTTCGATGATACAACCGACGTTTTCAACTTGCTGGACGAAGCAGAAAAAGGACTGTTCGATATTACTCAGCAAAATATGAGTCGGGGTTACGAGAGTATGGGAACGCTGGCAGCCAAAGCATTAAAACAAATCGAAGACCTTTCTAAAAAAGAAGCGGGGTTGACGGGTGTACCAACGGGTTTTACCGAGTTGGATCGATTGACCTCTGGCTGGCAACCTTCGGATTTAGTCATTCTAGCTGCTCGCCCAGGTATGGGTAAGACTTCATTTGTACTTTCCTTAGCGAAAAACGCAGCCATGGATTTCGCCAAACCGATGGCGATTTTCTCGTTAGAGATGTCGAGTGTTCAGTTGGTACAGCGTCTGATTTCTATGCAAGCAGAAATTCCGGGTCATAAGATGCGGAATGGACAGTTAGAAGATTACGAATGGCAACAGTTGCAAACGGCAATTGAACGAATGAGTGATGTGCCGATTTTTATTGATGATACGCCAGGGATTAATATTTTTGAGCTGCGTGCAAAGTGTCGTCGCCTGAAAATGCAGCACGATATTCAGATGATTGTCATTGATTACCTACAATTAATGAGTGGTGGTGGAGACAATCGTGGTAATCGCGAACAAGAAATTTCGGCTATTTCGCGTGGATTGAAAGGATTAGCAAAAGAATTGAGCGTTCCTGTTATTGCGTTGTCGCAGTTGAGTCGAGCGGTGGAAACACGGGGCGGTACAAAGCGACCACAACTTTCGGATTTACGGGAATCGGGTGCGATTGAGCAAGATGCGGATATTGTATCTTTCATCTATCGACCAGAATATTACCAAATTTTGGAAGATGAAGAAGGGCAATCATTAAAAGGCATCGCAGAAGTCATTGTAGCGAAACACCGTCACGGTGCATTGAAAACAGTTAAGCTAAAGTTCGTAGATCAATTTGCCAAATTTACTGATTTGGATGATCCTGATTTTGGCGATTTGACAGCTTTACCATCAGGTAAAAGCGCGCCAACAGCACCTTTTGATAATATTATCACTCGTCCTTCCAAGATGAATTCGGATGATATTCCATTCTAAGTAACGACTAAAGAATAACTTCCTCATTTCGCCGATGACCTTTTGCGCCAATACTTCGTTAAAAAGCCTCATCGATGCTAAGGCATCGCTTACGTTTTTTGCCTCGTCTTGGCACAAAATCTCTATCTCCAAATGAAGGACTTATTTTTTACTCGTTACTAAATATTAGAAATAGAACATTAGAAAAGGCGCACAAATCGTAATTTGTGCGCCTTTTTTAATGTTCTTTCAATAAATTATTTTAAGCCATTTCTGCTTTTCCATTCTTAGCTCGTTGTCGTAGAATCAGTCCTCCTGTAATTCCAATGAGCATCAATATGACTGCAATAAATTCTGCTTGAGTATATTCAATTCCGAAGTCGTTATAAACGGGATTCACTCGAATTTTTTCAATAATAAAACGCTCTAATCCATTTAGAAAAACATAGATAAAAAAGAGCATCCCTGCGATATTTAACTTCTTACGGATGGACCACAAAAATGCGAAAATGATAATCGTCATCGCAATTTCGTACAGTGGCGTTGGATAAACACCTTCCGCCAACTCTCGGCAATAGATATAATCACAACCTTCAATCGGAATTCCATCCCGATTTACATTATTAGGATAAGTATAAGACCACAACCAATCAGGCAGAAACCACCAGTCAGGCTGTTCTTTTGCTACAATTCCCCAATCGCCGTCACCTAATAATTGACATCCGATTCGACCAATACCATAAGAAATAATCAACGCAGGTGCAACTGCATCCATTACATGAATTGGCTTAATCTTATGCATGCTAAGATAGATATAAACGCCAATAAATCCACCGATCAAACCACCATAGATTGCTAATCCACTACCAGAGAAAAACGTCCCGATTGGATCAGCAAAAAAAGTAGGTAAGTCCTCTATTAATGCAAAAAGCTTTGCACCAACAATACCCGTTATCGCAGCAATAATAGTAATGTCACCAATCCGATCGTGCGGGTAGATAGTTTCTACCACCTGCTTTGGCTTCGGTAATTGTACTCGCTTGACCTCCCAGTAACGGTAGGCTGCAAATCCAAGAAAGCCTATAATTCCAAATAACCAATTCCCTTTCGCAGAAAATGCTACTGCTGCGGGATCAGCTTGAAATTCAGCAAAGTTCATCGCAGCATAAGCTCCTTTGAACCCTAAAATAAATCCGAAGATGCCATTAGAAATCAAGTCCCACGTTTGTGGTGGACCGCCAATTATATAATTTTTCTTTTGTGGCGTAAATTTCCCTTCTGCTGCTTTTCGCTTCAATTCTAGGTACAGCAACCAAGCGGCAAATAGAATAGCGATAACTAAAAACAGCCCAAATGTTTTAAAAATAGATAACCAATTATCTGGCTCCGTACCAAACACCTTATGAAAGAAATAGGAAAGATCGGGAAACATTATGTATAATGATAAATGAGGAATTCAGCAGGATGAATCGTTCATCAAGCGTTTACGAAAGCAAATGTAAGAAAGTTAATTAAACAACTGGTGTAGTCGAGCGACGCTTCGCTTTTCGTTGACTTTTTATTAAAATCAATCCAGTACTACATCATTTCCTGAACCAGTTCATTTAACTCCTCGTAGTTAGCAAATTGCTCACCGAAGAACGATCGTTTTTGCGCGTTATAAATAACCGTTGCAGGAATAGCACCACCCCAATCTGCATCCACTTTATCAATCCAATTATTATACTTACCATCTGCCAAAACCACCACCTCTGATTGCAGTTTGCGTTCCGCTAAAAAAGGCAATAATTTAGATTCCAATTGCTTCTTGAAGTCTAAGCTTACTAGAATGACTTGCACTTTTTCGTCTTGATACTCATCAACAATTTTTTCAAAATAGGGCAATTCTGCAACACAGGGTTTACACCATGTTGCCCAAAAATTGACAACATATGTAGTATCAGATTTTTGATTAAAAATATCGGCAATATCTTCAAAAGTATCATAAATCGGCACTGCCCCAATGTGACTCGTAGGCGCAGGACGTATAGCGACTTCTTCTGTATTAACTACTTTTTTAACTTCCTCTTCCACTGCGCTAGCAATAGTTTCGCCTGATTCTTTCGGTGAAAATTGACACGCAATTGAAAGTAGTAAAATACTAAAAATGGGTAGGATGAGTTTTTTCATTGAATAAAGTTGATTAGCTACAAATGTTTTTGACAAGTCAAAAATATACTTTCGACTTCAAAATGGTGGTTTATGTAAGGCAAAACTACTAATTTTGTTGCCCTTCCTCTCTGAATATTATCAATAGTTAAATTTGTAAACCAGCAAGTCAGGTGCAATGTTTGAACGCGCTAACGTTGTCTTCATGCCCTACGATATTAAATTAACAAAACTATGAATTGGAGTAAAATAGTATTTCTAATTGGAATAATTGCTTTTGCGATTAGCTGTGAGCAGGATAATCCAAACTATCAGGAGGATGCCAATCAAGCTCAATTTCTACATCGTTCAGTTAAGAAACTAACGGACGTTATTATTCACGATATTTTTTCACCACCACAGGCAGCTCGAATTTATGCTTACCCAAGCATTGCCGCTTACGAAATCATGCAGCAAGGCAGTAATAAATATCAGAGTTTAGCCGGACAGTTACATGAATTACAAACCGTTCCCCAACTCGAATCAAATCAAGAATATTGTTTACCAGTAGCGAGTACACAAGCGTTTTTGCAAGTAGGTAAAGCACTGATTTTTTCGGAAGATAAAATGGAGAACTTTCAGAAAGAAGTAGCGGAGGAATTCAAGGCAATTAAAATTCCTACCGATGTTTACGACCGTTCTCTTGCTTACGGAAATCAAGTAGCCGAACATATTTTAGCGTGGGCAGATAAAGATAATTATAAACAAACTCGCACCTTTCCTAAATTTTCGATCACGGATAATCCTGCCGAATGGAAACCAACACCCCCCGATTATATGGATGGCATCGAACCACATTGGATGAAAATTCGTCCATTTGTTTTAGATTCGGCACAGCAATTCGCTCCGCCACCACCTACTCCATTTGATATGGATGAAAATAGTCTTTTTTATAAAGAGCTAATGGAAGTTTATCTGGCGATGGAAGAAGATGGAGCAGAACGCTTAGAGATTGCACAATTTTGGGATTGTAACCCTTACGTTTCACAGCATATCGGTCACGTAATGACAGCTTCTAAAAAAATTACACCTGGAGGTCACTGGATGGGCATTGCCTACATCGCTGCGACTACAACCGATGCTGGTTTGATGAAATCTGCGGCAACTTACGCTAAAACTACTATCGCATTATCCGATGCATTCATTAGCTGTTGGGATGAAAAATACAATAGTAAATTGATTCGCCCTGAAACAGTCATTAATACTTATCTTGATGAAGATTGGTTACCAGCATTGCAAACACCTCCCTTTCCTGAATATACAAGTGGGCATTCTGTAATCTCCCGTGCTGCAGCAGTAGTATTAACTGATATGTACGGAGATGACTTTGCTTTTGTAGATAGCACGGAAGTGGAGTATGGTTTACCTGTAAGAAAATTTGACTCTTTCTTTGCTGCCTCAGAAGAAGCAGCTGTGAGTCGCTTATATGGTGGGATTCACTATCGCCCCGCGATTGATAATGGCGTTGTGCAAGGAGAGCAAGTAGGAAAATTGATTAAGGCGCGCGTGAAATTGCAAGAAGAGAAATTGAGCTTGAAATAGTAAATCGAATTGTTGAATCGTTTAGATTGCTTTCGCTGATAAACGATTCAACAATTCGATGGGTTTTAATTACGCGAATAATTCGGTGCCTCTTTGGTAATCGAAATATCATGCGGGTGGCTTTCGAGCATACCCGAAGCGGTAATTTTCACAAAAGAAGCTTTTTGTAATTCTTCCACAGTACCCGCACCACAATAGCCCATTCCAGCGCGTAATCCACCGATATATTGTACCATCACTTCCGCTAATGTGCCTTTAAACGGTACGCGTCCTTCAATTCCTTCGGGAACTAATTTTTTAATGTCGTCTTCGGCATCTTGGAAGTAACGGTCTTTTGAACCATCATCCATCGCACCGAGTGACCCCATACCCCGATAAACTTTAAATTTACGTCCACTAAAGATAATCGTCTCGCCTGGTGCTTCTTCTACCCCAGCGAATAAACCGCCCGCCATAATCGTACTTGCGCCTCCCACTAAAGCTTTTACAATATCGCCCGTGTAGCGAATACCACCATCACCAATAACGGGAACACCCGTTCCTTTTAGTGCTTCTGCTGCTTGATAAATCGCAGTTAATTGCGGTACGCCAACCCCAGCAACAATACGCGTAGTACAAATACTTCCTGGGCCAACACCTACTTTCACACCATCTACCCCCGCATCAACTAGCGCCCTAGCTCCCGCGCCCGTTGCGACATTACCGCCAATAATTTGTAAATCAGGAAAACGTTTTTTTACACTTCTAATTGTATCTAGTACTCCTTTAGAATGCCCATGAGCAGTATCAATAATTACAACATCTACTGCCACATCTACTAGAGCTTGGATGCGCTCCATGGTATCCGCAGTAACGCCAACGGCAGCTCCGACCACTAAACGACCAAATTCGTCTTTGCAAGAATTAGGGTAATCCTGCACCTTCATGATGTCCTTGTACGTAATCAATCCAGCAAGTTTATTATGGTCATCTACGACAGGTAGCTTTTCAATTTTATGTTGTTGTAGAATATCCCGCGCTTGACTTAAATTTGTACCAATTGGTGCAGTAATCAAATTTTTAGAGGTCATCAATTCCTGTACAGATTTGGCTCTATTTTTTTCAAAACGCAAGTCCCGATTAGTTAAGATACCAATCAGATGATTATCTTTATCAATAATAGGAATACCACCAATGCTAAAGCGTTTCATTAATGCTAATGCATCTCCCACCGTTGCATCTATTTTCAACGTAACAGGATCGATGATCATTCCACTCTCCGAACGTTTTACGCTACGCACTTGCTCCGCTTGCTGCGCAATAGTCATATTTTTATGAATAATTCCAATACCTCCTTGACGAGCAAGCGCAATTGCCAAACGGTTTTCCGTAACGGTATCCATTGCTGCGGAAACGATGGGAATATTCAGTCTAATTTTACGGGTAAGTTGCGCAGAAGTATCTACTTCGCGAGGAAGGACTTCGGAATAGGCAGGGACGAGCAAAACATCGTCAAAAGTGAGTGCTTCGCCGAGAAATTTATGTGAGTCAGTTTTGAGTTTTTCCATGCGCAAAGGTAGGGAAAAGGTCAGCAAAAAAAGAAATGGAATAATCTAAAAAATTCGCCTATGCGAAAAAAATAAACGCCTCTTTTGAAATTTTGAATCATCTATTTTTATGTCGTTTTTCGTTTTATTCAGAAAAAGTTCTTTTAACATTCTTTGATTTATTTTCATCGTATTTACTAGCTTCGTCAAAAATTTTGTAATCGTTCTAATTTATTTCATGTCTCCACTTTCTATCTTTAGTGATAATCATTATATGCAGCAAGCTTTACGCGAAGCACAAATAGCTTTTGAAAAAGGAGAAATTCCTGTAGGAGCTGTAGTTGTCTGTCAACAGCAAATTATTGCACGCGCGCATAATCAAACGGAATTGCTAAAAGATGTTACTGCCCATGCCGAAGTATTAGCAATCACTGCCGCAGCTAATTACTTGGATAGTAAATATTTAACGGATTGTACATTGTACGTGACCTTAGAGCCTTGTGCGATGTGCGCAGGAGCTTTAGCGTGGTCGCAGATTTCACGAGTAGTTTATGGCGCTGGTGATGAAAAACGCGGATTTATGCGCTTTGGTAAGCAAATGTTACATCCAAAAACAAAAATTGAATACGGAATTGAAAGGGAAAAATGTGCTGATTTAATGCAGCATTTTTTTAAGGAGAGACGTAGAGGATAGCGGAGTTATTATAGTTTCTTATCCTTGGCAATATAATCATCATGCTGCGACTGCTGTGTTTCTTGTAACTGACTATATTTTTGGGTGTAGTCATAAATTACCCATCTGATAAAATCTTTTCCCTCAATTTCAAGACAAACAAAGGAAAAATCATAAAATCCATTAGGGAGTCCCGTCGCACTTTCAACTTTAGGAATATGAATAGGGTGGTTACCGACTTGCATCTTTGCCAAACCTGCAAAAATGCTTTTCAATAAAGGAAACTGCCTCAGAATAGTACCTTTTTGCCATCCAACCGTAGAAAACAAGGAGTCGCAACTGTTTTGCAAATACCCCGTCTTATCTAAGTAAATGGTTTGTGTTTCTACGTCGGCAGAAAAATATTCGAAATTCATTGTAGATGATTAAACAATAAATAGAGAATCCTGCATGCTTAG
>JBGCES010000718.1:0-20803 GCA_045106545.1 Saprospiraceae bacterium | reverse complement strand
ACAGCGACAAAAATGCCAAAGAAAGTCATTAGATACTTTTCCATTTATTCGTTTATTCACGCCGAAATAATTAAATAAACGATTTAGAAATGAGTATTTTTTGTACTATTTGAAAAATATAGAAAAAATGGTCCCCGAAATTCTTCGGGGCAGGCTAATTCTAAATCTTAAGTGTTTAATTATTTCGGCAATACGTTAATAACGTTTTCATAATAATGACATGATACATCATTTTTCAAAAAAAGCATTTATTGCTCGGCGAGCATCCTAAAAAGTTCGACTAAAAACGCGCCAAAATAGGTGTGTTTTGTCTCTTTAGAAAAATAGTAAAACCAGTGAATTCTTCTTTAAATCAGTAGGCAAGTAAGAAAAAAATAAATTTACAACAATAGTGTTAGCAAGGTTTGTCTAAGATTAAGCCTAATTGCGTCGTCTGAGCATTCTCAAATACGATATTTACTATATTCGCATTGTTACGATATTATAACGGATAATATTTTTTACAAAACAATACCTCAAAATAACTCATAAAGATTTTGACTTGGTGGACACTCAAGGAGAAAAGAAAGTTTTCTTTCTTTTTCTCCTTCGAGTTTACTAAGTTATATTAAGAACACCGATGTTGTTATAACTATTAGCCAGTACGTATATGCGTCTGGCTTTTTTTGTTTCCCCACCGTAGAACTGCGTTTTTCGAGGCTATTTCTCTATCTAATTCCCTCTACCTTTAGTTAATGGAACAACACTCATCCTCGTTTACCCGCTCGCAAGAATTGTTTGCTGCTGGGATTGTCTTTATTGGTGCGATTAGCTTTTCAACGAAAGCTGTTATTGTCAAACTTGCCTATCGCTACGGCATTGACAGCCTATCTTTATTGACGCTGAGAATGTTGTTCAGTTTACCTTTCTTTTTAGTAATTGGATATTTATATCAACGTTGGCGCAAGCCAAATCAGAATACTTCTGTTAAGATTAGCCGAAAAGATTGGAAAAGTATCATCGGTTTAGGATTGGCGGGATATTATTTAGCGAGTTATTTTGATTTTGAAGGATTACAATACATCACGGCGAGTTTAGAACGTTTAATTTTATTTGTGTATCCTACTCTGGTGGTCTTAATTTCGGCTCTTTTTTTTAGAAAAAAAATTACGCGCCCTCAATTATTTGCACTGGTGTTAACCTACATTGGAATTGGTTGCGCGTTTATTGATAAAACGGCTGCGGGGCAGAGTGAAAATTTAACCTTAGGAGCAATATTCGTCTTTGGTAGTGCTTTATCCTATGCGATTTATTTAGTCGGAAGTGGTCAATTAATTCCTCGTTTGGGTTCGATTCGCTACACCTCTTACGTAATGACGGTAGCGTGTTTAGCGGTTATTTCACACAATGCAGTTCTATATCAATTGCAAGTATTTACCTTTCCGTGGGAGGTTTATGCTTTGGCATTATTGATGGCAGTGATCGCGACAGTGCTACCTTCTTTTTTAGTTTCTGAAGGAATTAGAGTGATCGGTTCGAGTAATGCCTCTATTATAGGTAGTGTAGGTCCGATTTCTACGATTATTTTAGCTTACATTTTTCTAGATGAACAATTAGGATGGTTGCAAATAGCAGGGACAGTATTAGTAATTGGTGGCGTATTGATAATTGCTTTGCAGAAAAAAGAATAGTGCAAAGATTTGTAGTATAAGTGGTTTATGTAGTAAAACAGGTTTAATCGCTTAGCTGTTGAATATTGAATTGTTTATCTGCTCTAACTTGTTCGTTATCAATGAATTCCTTTTTTTGTTTTAAACAGTCTAACAAATTTACCTTACTACTTAAAGATTGTTTTTCTAACATTTTAGAGCGTCGGTATATTTTAAAACGCGCATCTTTAGACATTTTTCAAACGTATCTACTGCTATACTAGTAACCTCGTTCAGTTCGTAAATTTTATTTATCAACACGAGCTTACAAGTGACGATAAAAATGATTAAATTTGTTAGGTAAGTGTTTGATACTTGACAGCATGAATTATCTACTATGACTGTTTTGTAACTACTTTTAAACAATTTTTACACTACATCTGAACTATATTTATACGGTTTTTTATCAGCAAAATGATGGTGATGGCAGAAACTATTGTAAAAGAAAAAGGAAGACAGGAAAAAGATCGAGAGTTGATTATTGCTGCTTATCGAACGCTATTGCATTCGATCAAGTCAGATATGGATGCTCAAGACAAGAAAAATATCCGCAAGGCATACGATATCGCAGTAGAAGCACACAGTAAGCAACGACGTAAATCGGGGGAACCTTATATTCTACATCCAATTGAAGTAGCACGGATTTGTGCAGCAGAAATTGGATTAGGACCAACGGCGATTGTTGCTGCTTTGCTGCATGATGTAGTAGAAGATACGGACGTGACCTTGGCAGAATTGCGCGAACAATTTGGAGATCGCATTGCCGATATAGTCGATGGATTAACCAAATTAGATGCCTCTACACAAGTAGTCAGTCAGCAAGCCGAAAACTTCAAGAAGGTCATCTCTACGTTAGTGGAAGACGTACGAGTCGTATTGATTAAAATGGCGGATCGTTTGCATAATATGCGGACGTTGGGGGCTATGCGACGAGATAAGCAATTGAAAATCGCTGCGGAGACAAGTTACGTTTACGCACCTTTGGCGCATCGACTGGGGTTGTACGCTATCAAAACGGAGTTTCAGGATCTGTGTATGAAAATCACAGACTCAGGGACTTACAAAGAAATTGCTCGTAAACTCAATGAAACGAAAGCGGCTCGTAGTGATTATATTGAGCGCTTTATCGAACCGATGCGGAAAGAGTTAGACGAGATTGGCGTAGCTTATCGTATCACAGGACGACCGAAATCTATTTTTTCGATATGGAATAAGTTGAAAACTAAAAAAGTACCCTTCGAAGAAATTTACGATCTCTTCGCCGTGCGGATTATCGTAGATGTACCACCCAAGCGGGAAAAACCAATTTGCTGGTGGGTTTATTCGACGGTGACGGATATTTATAAACCGATTCCCGAACGACTAAAAGATTGGATTACTACACCCAAAGCGAATGGTTACGAATCATTGCATACGACGGTTATTGGACCCGATGGACGCTACGTAGAAGTGCAGATACGTTCGGAGCGGATGGATGAAATTGCTGAACGCGGTTTTGCTGCGCATTGGAAATACAAAGGCGTTTCGCCACAACCTAATGTTTATGATATTTGGTTGGATAATGTACGCGAAACTTTGGATACGCCCGACGGCGATGCGGTTTCATTCCTAAATGATTTTAAAACCAATCTTTTTGCGGAAGAAATTTATGCTTATACGCCCAAAGGAGATATGAAAGTATTGCCCAAAGGTGCAACAGCACTTGATTTTGCTTTCAGTATTCATACTGAAGTTGGCTACCATGCTACGGCGATTAAAGTGAATAACCGCCTTGTACCCATGGGGCACGAATTGCAAAATGGAGATCAGGTACAAGTAACGACTAATCGTAGCCAAAAGCCAACGGAGTCTTGGTTGAAAATGGTGGTGACGGGTAAAGCGCGTTCGAAGATTCGTTCGGCGATGAAGGAAGAAAAGCGCAAACAAGGAGAATTTGGAAAGGAATCTTTGGAGCGCAAGTTTAAAAAAATCAGAGTTGACTTTGAAGAAAGTGTGGAGACGCTAGTTAAATATTTTAAGTATCAATCGCATGTTGACTTGTATTTTGATATTGCAAATGAGCAGTTGACGACGAGCGATATTTTTAAAAAATTTAAAGTTGAAAGCGGTAAACTAGTAGAAATTCCTGCCCAAATAGTTACCATAGTTGAGCGACAAGAATCATCTACTCGCAGCCGTCCTAATAAAGTGATCGGAAAGCCGCGTTTGGAAATCAACGGCGAATCCGCTGAGAATTTACATTTTCATTTTGCTACTTGTTGTAATCCCGTGCAGGGTGACGATATTTTTGCCTATTTGACTTCTAACGCAGGCTTAAAGATCCACCGTTCCAATTGCCCCAATGCCGTTAATTTAATGGCAAACTATGGTTATCGGGTGATGAAAGCCGCCTGGGTGAGTACTACTTCCACTAAGTTTGTAGCAGAACTATTAATCACTGGAATAGACGATGGAGTAGGGGTGATTGAAAGTTTGACTCACGAGATTTCCTCTAATTTAGGTTACAATATACGTTCTATGAATATTAGTGGTGATGAAGGTTACTACGAAGCAAAGATTGGTTTGCTAGTCGCTAATACCAACCAGTTGAATATTGTTATGCGCAAATTGGAAAACTTAGATAACGTTTCAACTGTTTCTAGAGTAGAATAAAAATAATGGTTTGATGGTCTCATTGTGTAATTATGAACAGTCCAACCATCAAACAATCAAACGATCATTAATATGCAAGAACAAGTCATTCAGAAGGTTAAGGAGATATTTTCGGAGCATTTGATAGAAAATAAACTCCGTAAAACGCCTGAACGTTTTGCGATCTTGGAAGAAATATATCGACGTACAGATCACTTCGATGCAGAGGCGCTATATATTCACATGAAAAACCAAAACTATCGGGTGAGTAGAGCTACCGTTTACAATACGTTGGAACTATTAGTGTCTTGTGATTTGGTAAAAAAGCATCAGTTTGGTAAAAATCTAGCGCAGTACGAAAAATCTTACGGTTACAAACAGCACGATCATTTAATTTGTAATAACTGTGGGAAAGTACTAGAGTTTTGTGATCCACGGGTACAACAAATCAAGTCAATGATGGGAGAAATACTCAAATTTAATGTCACCGATCATAGTTTAAATCTATACGGCGAATGTGCGGGTGCATGTAGCAGAACGGAAACTACGGATGCGCTAGAACATAATAACTAGCGGATTGATTTTACCTCTTTTTTATATTTGATAATAATAAAATTATACACCAAACTTTTTACCTTTGATGAGGGTTTGTAAAAAAGTGGTGTCTGTATAATGTAATACTACTACTCTGTTTCTTGCGTTATGTACATCTAGTGATATATTACACACTCAATTTTATATTCAATACTCGACTAAATCAGAACCCATGAAGCACCTATCATTGAATCAAAATAAATATACGCTTGCCGATCGAAATCAAATTCAGATATTGACGGTAATGGATTTATTGAATGAATTTAAAAATCAGGAAATTCTTGCGGTTGTAGAAGAAAAAATTGCGGCTGGTTTTAGTAAATTTGTGATCGATTTATCGCCGATGGATTTTATGAACAGTGTCGGGCTCAATTTTTTGATTGCCGTCCGCTCGCGTTCCCAAGAATCGGGAGGAGATGTAGCAGTAGCAAATCCATCTACTAAAATTAAGCAACTATTCGAGATGACTAAATTGCACAATGTTTTCAATATTGTGAATAATGTTGATGACGCAGTTATCTCTTTAGCAACGTAAATTATAAATAAAAAAAATTGAATGCGCAGTTTTTACTCGCTACAATAATCTATCTTTACTTTTTTAAAAACCTAATAGATCGGAATGGTCTATTAGGTTTTTATAATTTTATTTTAAGGGATGTTGGATATTGGATATTGGATGTTGGACAATTGCAGTCTGAATTATTCAAATTCCAATATCCAAGTTCCAATATCCAAATAAAGAATTAATGAAAGTTGACATCATCTTAGGATTGCAATGGGGCGATGAAGGAAAAGGAAAAATCGTTGATTACTTAGCACCCAATTATGACATCGTCGCACGTTTTCAGGGCGGTCCCAATGCAGGACATACATTAAAATTTGATGGTAAGAAATTCGTCTTGCATACTGTTCCATCTGGTATTTTTCGAGCTGACTTAATCAATTTGATTGGTAATGGAGTTGTGATTGATCCCATTACTTTGGAAAAAGAAATCCAGAAATTGGAAGGGGCAGATGTAGAATATAAAGACCGTTTGCTGGTAGCGCGCAAGGCACATTTGATTCTGCCAACGCATCGTTATTTAGATGCCGCTTCGGAAGCTGCAAAGGGCAAAGCTAAGATTGGTTCTACGCTCAAAGGAATCGGTCCAACCTACATGGATAAGACGGGGCGTAACGGATTGCGGGTAGGTGATATTACCTTGCCAGATTTTGAGAAAAGGTACAATGCCTTGAAAACTAAGCATTTAGAGTTGCTAAAGATCTATCCTGAAGTTGATTTTGATTTAGCGGCGGAAGAAGAAAAATGGATGCAATCGCTAGAAATCTTAAAGGGTTTGCAGCATGTACATGGAGAATATTACTTAAATCAAGCGCTGGATGCGGGTAAGAAAGTATTGGCGGAAGGTGCGCAGGGTTCAATGTTAGATATTGATTATGGAACGTATCCTTTTGTTACTTCTTCTAATACCATTACGGCGGGCGTATGTGTTGGATTAGGGCTTTCACCTAGTCGGATCGGAGAAGTAATCGGAATCACCAAGGCTTATTGCACGCGTGTGGGTAGTGGTCCTTTTCCTACAGAATTACATGGCGAAGTAGGTGAGTTTTTACGTAAAGAAGGACAAGAGTTTGGTGCTACTACTGGTCGTCCACGTCGTTGTGGCTGGATTGATTTACCGCAGTTGAATTATACCATCATGCTGAATGGCGTGACTCAATTAGTCGTTACCAAAATTGATATTCTCAATAATTTTGAGTCTATCGAAGCAGCAACTACTTACACTTATGATGGCAAAACGACGAACGAACTGCCTTATGATATGTGTGGACTAGAATTGCAGCCGAATTACGAAAAATTTGCGGGTTGGCAGCAATCGCTAGATGGTATCCACGATTATGATGAATTACCAGCAACCGCAAAATCCTACGTCGAAATGTTGGAAGATAAACTAAATGTACCGGTCAGCATCGTTTCCGTTGGACCCGGGCGTAAAGAATTGATTTTGAAAGAAATTGAAGCGGTAGTGAGTTGATCACGTTGAAATAATAAATAGATTTAGAAATAAACCTGAGGTTAGAAATATATCAGGAAGGTGAAAGGCAAGGGAATAACTCCTTTGCCTTTTCTTTTTAGGGATCATTTTTTTTCTATATTTTCTATTTTACCTCTGACATTAATTACCTTTGGCATCTTCATTAAGTAACGATAAAAAAACAACTCCGCCAACTTGACTGACTTATTATTTCATCGTTACTAACTCAATTCAAACCGTGCTAGAATTATTTCGTACCAATCAGCTTGCGCTCAGTATTTTGCTATTGTTTTACGTACTACTGGTACGTTTTCCCGTATTTATCGTGCCAGATAGCTATGCTGTAGGAGCGGCTGGGATGTTAAGTTTGGCAGTCTATGACTGGCTAGGCGGAGCCAATGGCAATCTACCTAACCTTGTAGCAGCAATTTTATTATTCTTACAGGCATTCTATATTAACCAAATCGTTTATAAGCATCGTCTAGCACGCACAAATTCGCTCTTTCCTGGCGTGTTTTATATTTTGACTGCGAGTCTTTTTATTGAGTTCAATCACCTTTCTCCATTGTTGTTAGCCAATACGTTTTATATTATTGCACTGGGAGAATTAATGGAAATTTATAAACGGAAAACCTGTGCGGATCGCATCTTTAATGCTGGTTTTTGGTTGGCGGTTGCTAGTTTGTTTTATTTCTCTTATTTATCGTTGTTATTGCTAGGGATCATTGCGATTTTTATCATGCGAGCGATTCGGATTAACGAAATTTTGACGCTACTCAGCGGAAGTATAGTGGCTTACTTTTTAGCTGGAGTCTATTACTTTTGGCAAGATCGATTGAGTGATTTTTTACAAATCCAATTTGTTGATAATCTAGGATTTTTAGATTTACAAGTCGCGATGAATTGGCAGAACTACCTCATCATTGGAGTCGTAGGGTTATTCATTTTACTTACTTTTTTGAATTATTCTAATTATACCATTCGACAAAATATTCAAACTCAAAAACGCATTAGTATCCTTTCCTGGGCAATTATCACGGCAGCTATCTCTTTTTTGATCCAGAGTCAGGTTCAGATTGATCACTTACTCATTTTTGCTGTTCCTGTTGGTATTTTCTTGTCTTTCAACTTTATTAATATGTCTGCTCGTTGGGCGGAGACATTACACCTGTTGTTACTGATTGCGATTATCGTCTGGCAGTGTAAACCATTTTATTTAATGCTTTGATTTACAATAATTGCGCAGGTACTAAACGTTAATCTTTTATTATCGCAATTGTAAGATACGCCGTTCTCCTTGCTGCGAATTACTTTTGTTGAGCTATTTATCAGCCGATTTATTAATTTACAAATACGTTCCCTTTAATGAAAAAATTAACACTACTTCTATTCTTCGCCACTATTCTAATGACCACCGCTTTTGCCCAAATGAACCCCGTCTCTTGGACGTACAACGCCGAAAAGACTGGAGAAAATGAATACAATATTGTTTTTAAAGCAGACGTACAAGACGGTTGGTACATCTACTCTCAGTTCTTGGGTGAAAATGGTCCCATTCCTACTTCTTTTGAATTTGATAATAATGCTGGTATCGAACTCGTCGGCAAAGCCAGCGAAAAAGGTAAAAAGACCGAATCCTACGATGATATTTTTGAAATGGATATCGTCAAATTTGCGGGTAAAACTACTTTTAAGCAACAGGTAAAAACGGCAGGCAACCCGACCAAAGTAACGGGTTACCTAACCTATATGACCTGTAATGATGAAGGTTGTTTGCCACCAGTAGATGTGGATTTTGCAGTAAAATTGGACTAATTTTAATCTACAGATTTCCTATTGATCCTTCAAAAACGGTTTGATAAAACGATAAGTATAAGCCTTATTTTCTTCACTTTGTAAGTATAGGGTGTATATGCTGGCTGTTAGCGCGGCTACATCTATTTTTAAAGATGTACTACCTGCTTCAACAGGGATATTTTTTACTTTCCTTCCTTGTCCATCTATTAGTTGTACATTTATAAATCGTAAATCACCATCGTATTCTACATGTAAAGTATGTACTACAGGATTTGGGTAAACTTTAAAATTGGGATGCTGCTCAATAGATTCCACGTCAGAAACGCCACAATTGCCATCATTAAAAAGAATCGCTCGCAGCACATTTCCATCCTGACTGATATATAAAGTACAATCGTCGTTACTGATGTTAATGCCATTAGGCTTTGAAAAAGTAGCTTGTAGCGGATTGACGGCATTGGTTATTCCAGACGCACCTGTACCCGCAAATAATTCTACATTTCCTGTCATGTCCATCCGAAAAATCTGCTGCCCAGAATAACTTGCAATGTAGAGCGCATCGTCCGCAGCTCGATATACGGGATGGCCATTTCCTGCGGGGGTCGAACCTAGAGTTGAGGTTGTACCGTCGGGGGTGACTTTAGTAATTCTACCATCACTAAAATTAGTTGTGTAGAGGTTTCCAATAGTATCTTGAGTAATGCCATTGGCACAATTAAAAACACTACCCGATGCGAAAGTGGTGATCGCACCCGTAGGGCTTACTTTCTTGATTTGATTTTGATTACAGCTACAGATATACAAGGAATTATCCGACCCAACCGTAATGCCTACTGGCCCGGCAACATTGGCGTAATTATTATCCACTACCGTACCATCAGGAGCAATTTTATAAATCGCACCCGTTGCGAAATTTGATTGATACATAAAACCATCCGCGTCGATAGCGTTGCCAGAACCGACATTTAAAGCATTATCTACAAATAGCGACACTTCACCCGTTGGCGTGATTTTATAAATATCTTTTCCAATGGAAGGATTGGGAGGTAGTGGACCAAAGTGAGCGATAAATATATTACCATCTTTATCCACACTTACCCCGCCGTTAGCGGTGACATTGGTGAACGTAATAACTTCTTGAGCAAGGCAAAAGGTTGAAAATGAATAGCTGAATAAGCAGAACAGCAAAGCATGGCGAAAGCGATACATAAGGTGATTTTTTGAATCAGCAAGTTTGAAAAATCCAAAATGCTGAGGTTGAAAAAAAATTAATGTTCGCTGCAATGCTAGAGAAAAGGCTTTTTTTAGCAGTAAAAACCCATCGGGATTGACCATTTTACCGTTTTTTACGGCATTTTTTCCATAGATCGTACTTTTTTTAAATATTCACTCGCAGTCATTCCCTGCGATTTTTTAAAATAATTATTGAAGGAAGCGCGGTTATTAAAACCACTTTCATACATAATTGTCTTGATGTTTTTGTTAGCAAAAGCGGTTTGCATTTGCTGACAAGCATAGGCGATGCGGTATTGATTAATAAATTCACGAAAAGTTTGCCCTCGATGTTGATTGAGGGCTTGGGAGAGGTGATGACGAGGAATATTGGTTTGTTCACAGAGTTGCTGGAGATTCAAATCAGCGTTTAAATATAACTGTTCCGTTTCCATTAATTGCTCTAATTGTTGAACAGTCTTAGTCAGATATTCATCTGCCAGTGGCGTGTTTTTATACTTATTCGGGACGATACGCTGGAGAAATTTTTCCCCTTTCAGTAAATCAGGATTACTCATTCCTATATAACTAATTGAATAAATCGCAATGCACAATACCAAGGAAATGTAGTAGTCCTTCTCAATTCCGCCAGTCTCAAAAGTAACCAGCAAATAATAGGAAAACATCAACACTCCATATAGTAATAATAAGCTATTGAAAAAATATAACCAGTTGAGTTGGTTTTGTTTAGTGGAGCTTATGGCATCTTTTTTTGTGATTAGATAAGTCCTCAATTCGTAATAAATCCAGAGCGGATACACGATTAGTTGAAATGACAACAGCCATTTGAGGTGGCGCGAATAATAAGCCCATACTGGATAGTTGCCTTCGCTAAAAGCTTGTACCAAAGCTGTTTTTTCGCTACCCGATAAAAATATAATCGGCGCAAATAGCAAGGTCAAGATTACAAATGGTAAAAAATGTAGCATCGATTTTTTCGAGATCTTAGCGCGTAGGAAAGTCGTACAATACAAGTAAAACAGTGGAGCAATTAAATATGGCGTGCTAACAGTAGAATAGATAAATTGCGGATAATCGCGCATTGCATCGTTCCAATACACAAAATTATTTAATAGAATACTACTAAATACCAAAGCGAATAAGCCTAAAAACAGTTGGGATAAATGACGTTCTTTAGCGTATTGCACCAGCAAAACAATCGCAACAAAACATCCCAATGTTAATGCAAATACAAAAGTAATATTCCAAAAAAGATTAATTCCCATACTACAGATTTAGCTTTAGCTTCTTTTGAATCTATGGGGCAGTATTTGAATATTATACTAAAATATAATTACAGCTTGAAAAATTAATTTTTAAAATCGAACATGTCTGCAATATTGCGGTTATAAAAATGTAAGCTACACAGAGAGTAAGCTTATTCTACCCTGTATCCACCTGACTTTTTCGCCACTACAGCGAAACAAATGTTTACAGATTTATTCACCGACTAAAATTACATGTATCATGGAAACCTTATTAGGAATTATTGCACTTATCGCCTTTATCTATGTCGCCTATAATGTATGGGCAGTGAACGCTAGTTTGAGTACTGGAAAGAAAGTATTATGGACAATCGCCGCGTTTTTCTTTAGTATTATCACCGCAATTGTTTATTACTTTACCGAAGATCGTAAACGAGTGTACGCATAGTAACGACTGTTTAAAATTGAAAACAAAAGCCGCTAATCTTGAATAAAGATTAGCGGCTTTTGTGTGTTTAAGATAAACGAAAATCTTGCAAAAAATCTGCAATTTTCCGATCATTTGCGAGTCGCGGTACTTTGTTTTGTCCACCCAACTTTCCTTGCGTTTTCATGTATGCTCGAAAGGCGTCTCGTCGTAGCGGCGTGATTTTCAATGGCTGCAAAATATTTCCATCAATCAAATCTTGATAATAAATATTCTGCTCTATCATCTGTGCATCTACTTGCTTCGCCAACGCACTTAAATTGGCTGGCGTTTCTTCAAATTCGACTAGCCATTCGTGATAAGGTAAACCACCTTCCGACGGCGCGACTTGCGGCGCAACCGTAAACTCAACTACATTAACTGACGTACCTTTTAATGCATTCAACATCGCGGTTTCTACTTCTTTTCCAATAACATGTTCACCAAAAGCAGAGATAAAATGCTTGATGCGTCCACTGACGACTAAGCGATATGGATTTTTTGATACAAACTGCACGGTATCACCAATATTATAGCCCCATAAGCCTGCATTATTGTTAATAATAATGGCATAATTAACGCCTAATTCTACTTCACCAAGCGATAAGCGCGTCGGCTTCTCGTTGAAGATTTCAGTGGCGGGGACAAATTCAAAAAAGATACCTGAGGCAGCATTCAATAGTAAGCCTTTTTCTGTTTGGCTATCTTGAAAAGCGATAAAACCTTCCGAGGCAGGATAAGTTTCGACCGTATCAACCGATTCGCCTACGAGGTTTTCTAAAGTAGCGCGATAAGGCTCAAAATTGACACCACCATAAACGAAAACGCTGAAATTTGGGAACAATTCCTTAATCGTCTTTTTACCCGATTTTTCTAATAAACGCTCGTAATACATTTGCACCCAAGGCGGAATTCCACTAATGAGGCGCATATCCTGATCGATGGTTTCTTCTACGATGGCATCTAATTTGGTTTCCCAATCTTCGATGCAGTTGGTAGAGTAGGAGGGAAGCTGGTTGGTACGTAACCAAGCGGGTACTTGATGATTGACGATACCCGATAAACGCCCTGTCAAAATACCACTTACTTTGTCCATTTCCGGACTGCCAGATAGAAAAATCATTTTTCCATCCATCCACGCACCTTTACCCGTTTTTGCATAATAATTAAACAATGCATTGCGTGCAGTTCCGAAGTGATTGGGTAAGCTATCTTTGGTCAAAGGGATATACTTTACGCCCGAAGTTGTACCTGAAGTTTTGGCAAAATATGAGGGTTTGCCACGCCATAAGACATCACTTTCTCCTGTTTTAATTTGCTCTACGTAAGGCTTCAATTGTTCATAATCTCGTAGCGGTACTCGTTCTTTAAAATCACCATAAGTTTTAATATTACTAAAATCATGATCTCGTCCAAATAGCGTACGCTTACCAACCGCTACTAATTGCTGACGAATTTTTTCTTGTTCCGCAACGGCATTTGTCTTCCATCGGTCAATACGGTTGGCGATGATATGTGCAATTGGTTTTGCTAATATTGATTTAAAACCCATATGGAAATATATTATGAACGCGAGCTAATTTTATTCAAAAACATTATTTTTTAAAACACAAATATCAATTAGAAATCCTTGATTATTACGATAATTCTGATAAATTTGTAAGATAAATACTCTTTAGTTACAAAACATTCCAATCTCCTTTAACTGGTTGCTACTTTCAATCCAATAAACTAATGAGTTAACCAGTCTTACAACCAATACTTTTAGTATTTTTTATTAATCAAGCTATTCCTATATTTTATTCTTGGTTATTCCTTTTTTTTGATAAAGCAAAAGAAAAAATCAAATTGTTAATCTTCTGATAATCAGCTGGTTAGTTGTTGATGATTGTTCTTGTATGCTTTATATTTGATTACCTAATTAAGGTATCAAAGAGTTACTTTTATAGCCAAACAAGTTTATATTTATTCGCATTACTACACCAATAAGATTATTCAAAAATAGTTTACTGTGAAGAAACTGCTACATTTTTTCATACTGCTTGCATTATTACCTGCAATCTCTTCTGCACAGATCTACGTCAAGGTTGGTGGAACTGGAGATGGTTCGTCTTGGCAAAATGCTGCAGGTAATCTCCGTAACACGCTTTTTTCTGCTTCGGCGGGGAGTGAAGTTTGGATTGCTGCAGGGACTTATCACCCAGTTGAGTGTAATCCTTGCTCCATTCAAGATCGAAATGAATCTTTTTGGATTCCTTCGGGGGTACAAGTATATGGTGGTTTTAGTGGAAACGAAACGAGTCTTAATCAGCGCGATTGGTTAACAAACCGCACTATTCTAAGTGGTGATATTGATCAGGATAATAGCTTAATTAATAATTCCTACAGTGTTATTTTTACGCTGAATGTAAATGCAGAAACAGTATTGGATGGCTTGCATATCGTCATGGGAAATGCTGATGGCAATAGTTTAAGTTTAGAAGATCGGGAGTCGAGTGGAGGTGGTTGGTTTAATGCGGCAGTGGATCGAGGCTTGGCAGTGCCGACGGTTCGTAATTGTGCGTTTTCGCGAAATTATGCGAAAGCTTTTGGTGGAGCAATTTACAATTTGGGTAGCTTCTTTGCGGAGAATAGTCCTACTTACGAAAATTGCGTTTTTGACCGTAATAAAGCTGTTTTTGATGGTGGTGGAATGTATAATAATGGCTCTTTTGGTGGCGTATGTGAACCACGAATAACGAATAGTAGATTTCGAGACAATATCGCAGGAACGACCGATTTAGGATCAGCTGGCGCGATTTTTAATAATGGAATTGAAGGACAAGCTAATCCTATAATTATTAACACTAAATTTACTCGCAACTCTTCTTCGTTGGAAGGTGGCGCAATTTATAATCAAGGCAAAGAAGGCAACAGTTCTCCCGAGTTGGTGAATTGCGTCTTTTGGCAAAATAGTTCTGATTTGGGGGGCGTGATGTATAACTTAGGAGCGGAAGGACGCGCGCTTCCACGCGTAACGAATTGTACTTTTTACGATAATTTTGCGCGTAACGGAGCGGCTATTTTTAATAACGGTGCTAATGGTGGAAATGCGAATACTTACGTGACGAATAGTATTTTTTGGAAAAATGAAGCGGAAACAGGTAAGACCTTTTTTAATATTATCGCTAAACCGCAAATTCACTACTCGTTGGTCGAGGAAAAGGATTGCACGGCACTGAATCAGTCGTTAGATGATTTGTCGCAAGTCATTTGCGGCAGTACCGTTTTATTTAATATTAATCCAAAATTTGTCAATCCAACTAGCGGTGATTTTCAACTAAATTATAATTCGCCTATCATCAATTTTGGTGATAATAGCGCAGTAGGTAATAACGCGACTGATGCTACTGAAAATAATCGAATTCATCTGGGACAAATTGACTTGGGCGCATATGAGTACAATGGGCCCGTTCCGACTCGAATGGATGAATTGAGTGTGGTAGCAGAAGGTGGTTCCATTCAATTAAATTGGTCAACTCAGAACGAATATCAAAATGCGGAATTTCTTGTTCAACGGAGTATAGATAGCTTGAATTTTGAGACTATTGCTACTATAAAAAGCCAAGGAGACGCAACTACGCCGCAAATTTATACTTACGAAGATCAATTTCCCGAAGCAGGATTTACCAATTTTTACCGTTTGCAACGCATGGATAAAGATGGTTGTTTTGAATATTCCATGATACAAAGCGCTTTCATCGAAGTTGGTGAAACGAGTGCTATCCTTGCACCTAATCCTACCGTTTCTACCTCCATTTTAGAAATTAATTTAGAAAGACCTACCAATGTCGATGTACAAGTTGTCACGCCATATGGTCAAGTGATTAGCCGCCCAGTTAATGAAATGTTGGAACGTGGGCGTACGTTAGTACCCATCGAGATTAATGATGGATTAGCGGGGATGTTTTATGTTTATGTACGTTTGGGGAGTAAGCGCTATGGTTATCCGTTATTGGTAATAAAGTAAATAATTGCAACCATCTGTTTTACTCCTTGTTTGGTTTTTATAAAAAAGAAAACCATCCATGCAAGTAACGACTGATACCCATATTCGCACCCGCGCCGCTGATATTTTACAAGCACTCGGTAAAGGGCTCTACGAGCGCGAAACTCCCATTCGCTTAGCTTTTTTGACTGCCATTGCTGGCGAAAGCATCTTTCTACTCGGACCTCCCGGTGTGGGTAAAAGTTTGATTGCTCGCCGTTTAAAATTTGCCTTCCGTGATGGCACTTCCTTCGAATATTTGATGTCCAAATTCTCCACGCCCGACGAAATTTTTGGACCGATTTCCATAAAAAAATTAAAAGAAGAAGATAAGTACGAACGTTTGACGGATAGTTATTTGCCGGGTGCGAATATTGTCTTTTTGGATGAAATTTGGAAAGCAGGCCCCGCGATTCAGAATGCCTTATTGACGATCTTGAATGAAAAAGTCTATCGGAATGGGGAGCAAGAAATGCAAGTGGATATTCGTGGTATTATTACCGCTTCCAACGAATTGCCACCTAAAAATCGTAGTCTCGAACCGATTTGGGATCGCTTTCTGGTGCGTTTAGAAATAGGCAAAATTCGCAATTTCAATAACCTCGTCAACATGATCGTCAGTACGGAAGATGTCTATGAAGACACGCTTTCTACTGAATTGAAAATTGGCGAAAGCGAACTGGCAGAATGGACAGCGGGTATCGATAAAATCGAAGTGCCCGCCGAGGTGTTGAATACCATGCAGTTGGTCATGGTCAAAATTGAAGACTTCAATGCGCGGCCTAATAACGTAGATCGACAATTGAAAATCTACGACCGCCGGTGGAAAAAAATTGTGCGTCTATTGCGTACTTCTGCGTTTTTGAATGGACGAGATAAGGTCGATTTAATGGATTGTTTCCTTTTAGAACATTGCCTGTGGAATCGCCCCGAACACCGCGAACCGCTCCGCGATATGATTACCGATGCGATTCGCAAACACGGTTATTCTATGGCGATTAATCTAAATGCCTTGAAAAAGGAAGTGGAAGAATTTGAAAATGACGTAGCCGAGGAAACGCAAATTAAAAACGTCGTCATTGAAGATCAATTACTGCCCGTACAAGAGCGTTTTTATCAATTAAAAAAAGAAAATAATCAGTTCAAAGGCGAATTGATGACCATTGAGCAGTTCCGCCGCTTGGAACTGGAGAAGGACAATGTGACCAACTATTTTGATGGCAATCAGAACCTACTCAACAAAATCAAAACCCGTAAAGGACCGCGCGAAAATACGATTGTGATTAACTTCAATGGTACGTTAATGACCTTCGAATTGGAAACCCGCCAAAACGAGCGTACCGAAATTATTTACAAAAAACCGCACTCCGTCGTAGAAAAATACTGGGATGAACGCTTCAAACAATTGACTACTTACGTTGAAACACAGCAACAGCGCATCGCTGAACATGCGCCTTCGGAATTGAACCAAATCGCGGATAATTTATTCGTAGATCAGGGTTTTGCGAAAATTGTGAGTGCGAATTTGGAAGAGGTGAAGGGGGCGTTGCAGAGTTTGGAGTTGCGGTTGGAGAAGTTAAGGTATGGTTATGCGAATGTGGGGTAAGATCTTGTATGGGAACTTTAAAAGTTGCCAAATTTGTTGAAAGGTTGTATCTTGAATAAAAATTAATTAGGTTATGAATAAGAATCTATTAGAATTGAAGAATGATTTACATCGATTAATTGTGGAAACAGAAGACGCACAGCTATTACAAACGGTAAAAAACGTATTCGCAAGCATTAAGCAACCTTTTAATGCAAAAAAGGCTTCACAAAGAAAAGAAGAAAATATTCCTCGGAAACCTGATTTCTTATCCGATGCGTTCATCTACGAAAAAGGACGGTGGGTGTATGCTGGTTCTCTACCAAGCGAGATAAATATTAATGAAATTATTCTTGAAGAACGTCGTGGTCGTGAACCTATCATCATGCAAAATTTGTAACCAATGAAAATCCTCCTAGATACTAATGTATTAGTTGCCGCTAACGTAAAAAATCACGAGCATAATGCTTTCGCAGAAAATTGGCTGTTTGACACAGAAGAAAATATAGCAATCAGTGCGCACTCTATTCTAGAAACATACTCTACATTAACTCGTGTACCATTTATTCCAAAAGTTACTCCAGAGCAAGCAAATTATATTATTTTAGATGTCATATTACCTAGAGTTGAAATTCTAACATTACAAGACTCAGACTATGCGGAGGTCGTTCAATTAATGTCTAAAAATAAATTTATTGGTGGGATTATCTACGATGCCGCTATCGTACACTGCGCTGTTCGCAACGGCGTAAAGAAAATAGTAACGGGTAACGTCAAACATTTCCAGCGCGTGGTAGATGCTTTTAAGTACGATTGTGAAATTATTAATTTACTAAAATTGTGAGTGATAAAGTTGTTATCAAGATAAGCAAGCGAAGCGGCAAACCCTGCATTAGCGGAACACGAATTACTGTCTTATCTTGCAGGGGGAATGACAAATGGTGAAATTATTGAGGATTTTCCGCAACTTAGTTTAGAGGATATTCAAGCTTGTATTGCGTACGATATCCACTAAATCATAAGAATTATTCTAAATTAAACGTGCTAAGCTATGGATTATTCATCAAATGATGGTAACTGGTTTCTCTTACACATCTTTTTCTTCACCTTTCCTTATTGCGTTATCACCTACACCATTTTGCTATCATTTCTTTTTAGTGTTTATAAAACAATTTTCGTAGAAAAATTTAATTATCGAGAAGGTCATACTAGAATTGTGATTTTTGTGCTAATTTGTGTTGTGTTAATAGGTATTAATTCTTTGTATTAGTCAATCACAGCTATGAAAATCATCAATTTGAACCTTTGGTTCTTCTCCTACCTTTTATTCCTTTTCCCAAATTCTTCCTATTCAATGATCGGCGATGCCGATTCTTATGCTTTCAATTATACTACTAAATTTGGTAATAGTATCCATTGGGATTTTTCTGCTCGAAGTATTCGCTTAGGAGTAAGTGGGGGTAATTACGAAGTGTTTGGATTAAAAACTTGGTTCTTCTATCAGAATAATATCATCGGTACTTGTAGTTGTCGAGCAAATAATTTGACTTCCACAAATAGCAATGATCGCTGTCATTTTATCGGTGATGAAAAAGAAAAGAAAATTGATGTTTTTACTGATACTAAAGAATGGAGTAAAGAGGTTAATGCCAGAAATCTTAAACCAATTTTTACGCGTTATTACACTACTCATTATGATTCTACTGCATTTTTGTTTCGAATATTTTTTCTCACGCCACTCGTTATTTTTCCTATTGGAATGCTGATTCTTTCAGTGGTAATTGTTGGAAAAGCAATTGCGGTAGAGAAATTTAATCGTCAAGAAACGAATACTCGATTAACAATGGTGATGCTCTTTATCTTTGGATTGATAATTTTAAATTCAATTAAAAACATTATACTCGGCGTGCAAAGCATCTAACTTATCTCTTTTCTGATGATAAAAAATACCACAATTCCAACTGCAAGTAGAACACCTAATCCCCACCACCAACTAAAACCACCTCCTATCTCCAATGCCTCCGTATCACCAACTACAATAAACGCAGCCCAAAAAAACGGATGCACTTCTTCGTGTGGATGCGCTGCGAGATATGCTAATTTTGCTTGATGTAATGCCGCATCTTTAGTTTGCCCACTTTGCAAATTTTCATAGAATGAAGTCATCAATTCAATTGTCATTTGGTCGTTGATACTCCATAGAGTAGGGACAATGCTTTTCGCGCCCGCATAGCTAAAACCACGCGCTAAACTAATGATTCCTTCCCCGTTTTGTAACTCACCAATGCCCGTTTCGCAAGCACTGAGCACTACCATATCGGCTTGTAAATCGAGTAAATACAACTCCTGATTAGTTAGTAAATAATCTTTTTCTTCGTCTTGTGGATAAAAGACTAAGTAAGCATTATCGCCACTAATATCATCAGCTTTACCGTGCGTAGCAAGGTGCAAAATGCGGTAATTGGCTGCCTGTTCTATAAAATTATCTTTGGTGGCTTCCGTGTTTTGATAAGTTTCACCGCCCAGTAACTGTTGTAAACTGTTAACCTCTTCCGTATTATAAATCAAAGGGTTCAAACCCGAACGCGTAGCGACGCTACGATCAGCTAAAGCGGCATTAGTAGTGGGAAAAGCAGGCGCAAATGCCAAAAAGTTATGTTCTGCCCGTCGTTGTTGGCGTTGCATTTCGTGTAGTAACGTAGCAGAATAAGTATAACTGATTTGATGATTTTTAATTAGATAATTGTGGCTACCATAAGCAGTAGGGCGTTTCGGCAAATCAGTGAGTAAAATTTCAAAAGGAACATAGCCGAGTACGTCATCGGAGATGATTAATAATTTAGATTGAAGTTGAAAATTCGTTTGAAGTAGCGGTTCGATTAATTTTTGGTGTAAAGAATAAGCGGTATTCACTAAAGTATCTGCAGTCGCCTCATAAAATGCATCTGAACGTTTTCCACTCAAATGATAATTCAATAAACCCGCTTGTAACTGTTCGACTAAATCGGGCAAAGAAAAATCTAGTTTGGTGCGCACTAATTGCGATTCATTTTTATTAATGGCTAAAAGATACAAATATTCCGAGCCGACAAAGTATTGTAGTACAGAACGATTTGGTTCTATTGATAAATCGTTGAGTGAAACCGTTTGAGTTTGATATTTTAAATTATAATAATCGGGATAGTTGTTTTTTAATGAATCAACTAAGGTTTTTAGAGCTAATTCTTTCTGAATCAATTGATTAAGATCTATGTTTTCTTGTTGGTTATCCGCTTTGAGTTGCTGGATATCCGCATTTAATTGGCGTTCACGCGTCAGTATTTCAGTTGGAATATTCGTTTGCTGGCGCGCAATATTTTCCGCTAACGCATCTAATAAAATGACAGATTTCGCGCTTTCAATTAAATCAAAGATCCGTTCTAACGTAGCTTTTTGTAGTGTATGTTGATATAATTCATATTGTACTTGAATGGCTTTTTCGTAGATGTTTTTGGCTTCGGCG
>JBGCES010000717.1:0-9429 GCA_045106545.1 Saprospiraceae bacterium | reverse complement strand
TATTGGGATTAGGCTACTTAATTTATGTGACTTGGCGTTTGGTTTTACAACCAAAAAAGGAACTGGTCAACAGAGCGAAACGCGATCCAAATACGGGACGCAGATTAAACATTCCACACGCCTCTATTTGGTTGCCCAACGGTCGCGCCAAGCAAATAGAAACGCTGGTGGAGCAGATACAGCAGTTAAATCGTAATCATGGAAAGGTCTTTTTAGCTCCGCTGGAAGTCACGTATTTTCCTTTATTAAATAAGGTTTCTCCCGTTTACGATACCTTTCCTGTTTATCCCGCCACGGAGGAGGAACAGCTACAAATGATCGAACAATTGGTACATGGCAAGGTAGAAATCGTTGTAATTAGGAATGTTATGCTGGACGGAAGAAAAGAGTTACAATTTAAATATACTTATCCCCAAGTATGGCATTTTCTACTCGAAAAATATACCTTAGCAAAAAGCAGTACCACACACAAGAACTATAGTTTATTTAGCAAAATCTAGCCCATGAGTAACACTGTTATTTCTTCTCCGATCCAATACCACAATCAGGTTCAGTTGGATTATTTTGGTCAAAAGATCAAGAAGACGATGATTCCAGTAAATAGTCCTTACGTATTAAATCATATTGATAAAATACTCGATTTTTCGCAGATTTCGCGGGAAGATAAAGTACTAGACGTAGGTTGTGGCATGGGGAAATTCACCCTTCCTTTAGCAGAACGTGGTTATCAAGTCGCAGGGCTAGATTTATCACCTTTCTTATTACAACAATTTTTAAGATATAACGATAATCGTTTTCAGATTCCATTGATCGCTGCAGATATTTTAGATGCGCCCGAGGAGTTGAATGAAAAATTTGACGCGCTGGTAGGCTTTTTTGCTTTACACCATTTTCATAATCTTTCCGTTTGTTTTCAAGCAATGGCGCGGCTCGTCAAACCAGGTGGCAAACTGTTTTTTATTGAACCGAATGCTTATCATATTCCTTATTATTTACAGATATTTTTCACGCCTGGCATGAGTTGGAAAGGCGATAAAGGGGTAGCTGATATGCGTCCGAGTAAAATTAAAGCAGCAGCAGAATTTGCTAAATTGGAGCAGTTTAAATACAAACGCTATGGAGCGTTGCCGCCCTTCGCTGCTAATACTAAAATGGGTCAAAAAATAGAACCAATCATTGAAAAAGTGGGATTACTCAATCCTGTACTTGCCTTTCATTATTTTGAAGTTCAGAAGCCATTGTGACGTTTTGAATCTCTAACTACCCTCTTTATTAACGTCGCAAATTTGTTGCTCTATGAATTTATTATTGTTCTATTCCAATCTCGCTAAAACCATAGAAACGGCTGGCTCTGTTGTCAACGAGATCATCATCGACTGGGAAAATAAAGGAAAAGAAATTCGGCAAGTTAATTACGATACGGAAGTCAATAAGCACACTCTCGCAGATTTAATTGAACTGCGCAAGTATTATGATAGAAAAATTATTTGTCGAGTCAATGGAGGGCAATTTTTCAATGAACGAGAAGTAAAATCGGCAATCGATGCGGGCGCAGATGAATTATTTTTACCGATGGTTACTCATCCCCGTGAAGTGGAAAAAATGATGCGGTTTACCAAAGAACAATGTGCGCTAAGCATTTTGGTTGAAACCAAATCAGCAGTTACTCAGATTGAACAATTGACGCAATTTGCGTTAGCTAAAATATATTTTGGCTTAAATGATTATGCGATTGATTGCGGAGTGAAAAATATCTTTTTACCACTCACCGATGGAACGGTTAAGAAAGTCGCTAACCATTGCAAGGCGAGAAATATACCTTTCGGCTTCGGTGGATTAACGCATCCTGACTTGGGCTATCCGATTTCAGCCAAGCTACTTTTGGCGGAAATGGTACGCTGTCACGCTAGTTTTTCGTTTCTACGCCGCACATTTTATCGGGATCTAAATGCTTATTCACCCAACGAAATTTACAATTCTATTCAAACTAATCATTCAATTTTACACGATACCTCCGCAAAAATTTTAGAAACCTACCATCAGCAACTTACGGTTCAAATTCAGTCCACCAGTTATGAAAAACACGTTTCCTGTTCCCATTGAAAACTATTCGTCCAAGTTAACAGCTAACGAAGAAGGTTGGTGGAAGCTGGGCAGTCAAGCTACAGTATCGTACACCGAGAATGGACACGCGGGTAGCTATGCGTTAGAAAATGCCTCTTTTTGGTACTTACATCGCAATGAAATTATAACACAAGCTATTCAACAATTTCCAGCAAAATGGCTATTGGATGTCGGTGGAGGAACGGGTTTTGTAAGTCATTTTTTACAGCAAAACAACATCAAAACAGTATTACTAGAACCCGTTTTGGCGGGTGCGCAATTAAGTAAACAGCGGCAGATTCAGCAGGTAATTTGTGGCAGTTTACAGGAAGTGGATTTTCATCCTAATTCTTTGCCTGCTATTGGCATGTTTGATGTCTTGGAACATATTGAAGATGACATTAGCTTTTTGAAAGATTGCCATCAAGTATTGCAAGCAGATGGGCGATTGTATCTAACTGTTCCCGCTTATCAATCGCTGTGGTCGAGTTTTGATCAACACGTCGGACATTATCGCCGTTACAACTTAACCGATTTACAGCAAAAACTGGAGCGACTTGGATTTGTGGTGGAATTTAAAAGTTATTTTTTCTCTTTTCTTCCTCCGTTTGTTTGGTTAAAACGGGTTTTATTAAAAAAGGATTATCACCTAAAAGAGAATAAAAAATCCAACGACCACTTGGTGCAATCTAGTCGATTACGACAATTCCTGCTCAAATTTTTATCGATAGAAACCAGCCGTATCAAACGTAAAAAAACGCTTCCATTCGGAACGAGTTGCTTAGTCGTAGCGCGAAAATTAGCGTAGTATTTTTTGCTTTTTTAAATAAAAAATACATTCCAATCCATAGTAAGCATACTGGAGCCGTTTCTTAAAAGAATAAGCGGATACGCCAGTCGCACGCTGTTCTCGTTTACCCTTAACATATGCAACTTGCTGAGCATGTTCCACCACGATTAATGTGATGTAAGGATGCGGACAAGAGAATTTTAGAATCCTATCCTTTACGCTTTTTTTTATAATAAAATAAGTTCCCGCCGTTCTTTTTAGCCCAGTAAGTAGGTAGATTAAGTTTTTAAAAAAGAAAGAAGTGCGCATTCGCCCATGCCCTTGATATTGTCCTTCGCGCAACGCATAAACGGCATCATTTCCACTATGAATAGATTGAATTAATGTAGGAATCAAAGCCGGATTATCTTGCAAATCGGCATCCATTACCACAATATATTTTCCTTTACTCAATTGCATTCCGCGCAAAATTGAACGATGCTGTCCCAAATTAGTCGCATTAAATATCGCTTGGATCTGAGTTTCAACTTTGCATAACTCACGGATAACTACCCGCGAATTATCCGTTCCGCAGTCTTCTACTAAGATGGTTTCAAAATCTACTTTTAACTCCGCTAGTTCTTTTTTCACCAATCGGCAAAGTTCTACAATCGTCGCTGCATTATTATAGATAGGTACGACTACGGATACTTCAATTTGATTTTTTATTTGTGCTTGTTCCACCATGCGTACGTTTTACGAAGTCCTTGATTTAAAGAAGTCGTCGCTTCCCATCCGAGTAATTGCTTTGCTTTAGTCGGATCAACTTGACAATAATGTCGATCCGCAGCAACGGGCGGAAAATGATCAGAATGATAAGTGAACCGTTGCTGAGTAATGGATTCGATGAGGTGGGCAACTTCTTTAGCGGAATGATGTGAATTTCCCGTTAAAATAATTTCCTCACCAGGTGTTAGGTTCGCATTGCTCATTAATAAGATTCCATTAACCAAATCTTCGATATACGTATAATTTCTAACGACATTATCTGCGGAAAGTCGAATTGCCGCTTGTTCTTCATTTGCCCTAAATAGAGAAAAAAGCAAGCGTTTCGGCTGTTCAAAAGGTCCATAAGCACGGAAAACGCGAGCAATACGAATAGGAATCTGATAGTGGTGGGCATAAAATTGACAAAGATTTCTTTCCGTCAATTTAATTAATCCTTTGTTGCTAATCGGCGAAAATTCATTTGCCTCAGTTGCAGGTTGAGTAAAAGGTTTATATACCATACTACTTCCCAGATGAACCATCGACTGAACGGGAAACTGACGCACTGCTTCCAGCAAATTGGTCATCATCGCTACACTTTGCTGATGTTGACGAATAAATTCTGCTGCTGCTTTAGTGTGCGTAGCGGGTTCCGCGCAATTGATGACGTGTTGTGGTTGTACTTTTGTAAAAACGGCATTTACAGCCTCCGTATCGGTCAAGTCGAGATAGTGGATTTGAATTTTAGTACGGTAAGAATCCAGTCGCCACAAATTAGAAGTTTTTCGTGCAATGACGTGGACATCTACACCTTTCCTCGATGCTAGTGCCATCGTTACACTTGTACCAATGAAACCCGATGCGCCTGTGACTAAATATTTCGTAGTTGGTAATTTCATGTTGATTAGCTATAAAACGTGGTACGCATAATTATTCAAAAAGATTGTAAATACCCAAAATTAAGACGCTCGCCATTATAAGCAATTGATTGAATTGTAGCAAACCCAACTATGAAAATTGTGGAGTCTAAAATACGATTAAAAATAATTTAAAGACTAAAAAATACAATCTAAAACACAATGCCAAAGCTATTTTGAATTAAATCTAATAGTTTTACGCTATGAAAATTCACGCCTTCGACCAACCCTGTGGTTTCTTTCATTTTGAACTAACTGATTTGCATACTGCCTTTCATCAACATCCAACCATAGAACTGATTGCTGCGCAAAGTGGCACTTTTAATTTAAATACCTCAACGCGACAATTGACTAATTTGACCTTCGCCATTATTGATAAAAATGTACCGCATCAAGTAACTGCCGAGCAAAGTGCATTGACATTATGTATGTATGAATTGCCCAATACGGTACTTTATCAAACCTTGGCTGCGCTAAATATTCAATTTACAAACGGTATTTTCTCTAACACTCAACACATTGATTATCAGAATATTATCACAACTTTTAAAAACACTACCCCTACCCTTGCTGATGAACCGCGCGTACAAATTTGTCTAGATTTTTTTCAAGCCGCCGAAGTAAATTATCAAACCATGCTCGCCGACCTGTGCCAGCGCGTTCACCTTTCCGAAAGTCGTTTGTCGCATTTATTTAAAGCCGACACGGGCATTTCTATAAAACAATATGCTGTTTGGAATCGCTTAAAAAAGACCATTTTACAAATGATGCAGCAAGAGATCCCGTTGTCCGCTGCGGCGTTGCAATGTGGATTTTATGATGCGGCGCATTGGAATAATGCGTTTAAGAAATATTTGGGGATTAGTCCTGCCAGTGTATATTAATTCTAGTACAATGACTTAACATTGTTACTTTTTTCATCGAAAAAAAAGTAACCAAAAATTCTAGTAGTGTAAACTCACTCCGTTCAGACAATACACTACCTGCCTCCCGCCAAGTAGTGCCTAGTCCTTTTCGGTTAATCGTTTTAACACTGGAGAAACTGATAGCACAGAATAGCAGAATCTTACAATGATAATCGTATCGATTATTCGATATTTGCAGCTTACTTTTAAAAAAGAAAAACATGAATACGACCATTCGTCCTGTACAAGCCGCCGATATTGAGCAACTCACAGTCGTCATTGATTCCAGTGAATTATTTCCTTCCGAAATGCTCGATGATATGATTGCCGACTTTCTACAAAATGCAAATTCAGAACAGATTTGGCGCACTGCGGAAGTGGATAATCAACTCGTTGGTATCGCCTACGCTGCGCCCGAAATGATGACCGAAGGGACTTATAATTTATACCTGATTGCGGTACATAAATCGGTACAAGGCAAAGGCATTGGTGGGCAATTGATGCGTCATTTTGAAGATTTATTGCGAGAACAAAATGTGCGGATTTTATTGGTGGAAACCTCTGGATTAGCTGAATTTGAATTAACGCGCGAATTTTATGATAAATTAGATTATCAACGGGCAGCGGTGATTCCTGAATTTTATGCAGCAGGTGAGGATAAAGTCGTGTTTTGGAAAAAGTTGAATAGATAAAATGGTTAGATGGCGTAATGGTCAAATTGTGACTATTACGCTACTTAAATATAACGTTCGATAGTAAGAAAACGGGCAGAAGAAATAGTGATAAATTGCAAACGATAAGCAAATCATAGCTTCATTTACATAAGGCATACTTTTTTCCCTACATTTGTGGTTTCTTAGTAGAATTTTACTTCCAAACCAGTTGACTCTGTGAATCTATACGATATTATTCGCCCTCCTGCCACCGTTGGACTTACCGTTTACTTTCGTAAAATCTACTTTACGGGCAGCGAAAATATACCGCAAGACAAACCCGTGTTATTCGCCGTCAATCATCCTACCGCTTTCCTTGATCCTTGCCTGATGGCTTGTTTTCAAAATCGCAAATTGCACTTTCTAGCCCGAGGTGATTTCTTTATCAACCGAGTCGCTACTGCCGTTTTACATTCTTTAAATATCATCCCGATCTTTCGATTGAAGGATGGTGGTTTTAGCAATATCAAACAGAATTATGCTACTTTCGCCCGCTGTTTTGAGTATTTAGGGCAAGGCGATACGATCATGATCTTGGCAGAAGGTGGGACGAAACACGAAAAGCGATTGCGTCCTTTGAAGAAAGGGACGGCGCGGATTGCCTTTGGTACGTTAGAAAAATATCCTGATTTAGATTTACAAATCGTACCCGTCGGGGTGAATTATACCTACGCCGAACGCTATCGCTCAGAAGTAATGATTCAGTGTGGCAAACCGATTGCAGCACAAGATTATTTGAAAATCTATCAAGAAAATCCCAACCGTGGCGTACGAAAGCTGTTAGTAGAATTAAAGCAGCGGATGGCGGCGAACATGGTGATTATTGAAAAAGAAGAAGATGAATGGTTAGCGGAACAGCTTTTTCAACTCAAACGCCACGAACAAGCCGATCCGTTTTTTCCTTTAGTAAAGGATAATCCTATGCCTTTACAACGGGAACAATCCGTCTGTAAATGGATAAATCAAGCCACAGGAAATGAAAAAATTGCGAAGCAGAAAGCGGTAAAAAATTATCAAACGGAACTAGCTAAAGCGCACGTTTCTGATTTTGGATTGCAACATACATCAGAGGATTTGACGAGCAAAACATTGCTCTTAATCATCGGTTTTATTCCGTTTTTAATGGGTTATCTCGCTAATTTTTTTCCACTTCGCTTAGGTAAATGGATTGGCGATAAAACGGCTCCACACATTACTTTTTATTCTTCGATCACGGCAGTTAGTGGAATGCTCGCATGGATTTTCTACTTTATTACTTTATTGATAATCAGTAGCTTAGCAAATACACCACTTGATTTATATTTAGCCATTGGAATTGCTTTTTTGTTACCTTTTTTAGGTTACTTTGCATTATATTATCAACATACATTTCGTCATTGGCAAGCCATTCGCCGCGCAAAAAAATTATCTCCAGCATGTCAAGCAACGCTTCTTCAACTTCGTCCAACACCCGTACTGTAAAGCAGGCGAATCAGCTATTTGCGCTGTCTATATTTTTGTGCTGTCTAGCAACGGCAGGCTTACTTTATTTAGTCCACTTAGGAATGCTAAGTTTTATAGCCGTAGCTGCGATTCAGTGGGTGGCGGTTATTTATTTTACGCTTACGCAGAATAATTAAATGAGGTCAAAAATACTATCCACCGCAGGTATCCGCCCGACCTGATATCCTTCCGCATAATCAAATTGCACCGATCGTCCAAAAACGCGGTTTTTAGATTTGATAAATTCCATAAAATCAGCACCAGAAATTGGCGTTTTTGCCTCATTTGCATACTCCTTTGCATCGGGTAAGTGAAATTGGGAGCGATATGCTAAGATACTTTCCATTTTCTGATCAATATGATCAGTAATATCTACTACAAAATCTGGAATTAATTGCCGATCTTGTACATAGTGATAGACCGCACGCGGTCGCCATTTTGCTTGTGCTTTACCATTGTCATCTGCTGTTTTAATTTTTAATAAACCCGAAAAGAAGCAGGCATCAGAAATTAATTTTGCTGCGCGACCGTGATCGGGATGACGATCATCTAGTGCATTGGCGAGGACGATTTCAGGTTGACAATAACGAATGACTTGAATGATAGCATTCATGTTTTCACGAGAGTATTCAAAATAACCATCAGGCATAGCTAGGTTCTTACGAAATTTTGCCCCTATGATTTCCGCCGCCGCCGCCGCTTCCTGCAAACGTATTTCTGCACTACCGCGCGAGCCTAGTTCACCTTGAGTCAAGTCCAATAAACCTACTGTTTTGCCACGGGCGATTTCCCGAATTAAAGTTCCAGCACAGCTCAATTCAATATCATCTGGATGTGCGCCAATGGCAAGAATATCAACTTTCATGTAGAATGTTTTATAGGTGGTAAAGACGTTTAATAAACCGTCTGTACGATAAGTATTTTTCAAATGTTTCTAATATTCTTAAAAAGAAACGAATATACAATAAAGCGAGTGTGGATAAGTTTAGATCGCGCCTTTATTATTTACAAAGTCTATTAAATTTATGAAAGTTTCACGATTATATTTGTCTGCTCTTTTTTCTATTTTTTACTTATGTAGTACTGCACAAGATGCAAATGTTTATCAATGGGAAATCGGATTAGATATGACTCCCATTATTGCCTCGCCTTATTCCTCTTCCGATAATCAACCCGGTATTGAATTCGTTGTTAGGCGTAGATTATCCTCGCGTGCTAAATTGCGTTTTCGCTACATCAATAATCGTGAAGACAGTCCTGCTGTTTATGAAAATGGGCTAAGCTTTGCTAATTTCCAAACGGAACCGGCTGCCGATGGTACGCCGCGTTTCATCACTAATGTCAACTACCAAGGTAACAATAATGGCATTGCAATTGGGTATCAAAAAGATTTTTTAGCAAATGGTCTCAGAATGTACGCTGGGCTTGATTTACATGGTCAGATTGCCAGAGGAGAAGTCTGGTCGGAAGTACTCGAAGAAGGTCAACTCCCCTTTCCAAAAGCAGACGCTTTTCTTTTTATGGGACCTGCATTCACAGGAGCGATTAATGAATATAATAACTATCAATTGGGATTAGTACCTACGCTGGGAATTGATATTCCAATTGGTCAACGCCTCAATTTTACGATTGAATTTGGTGCGAAAATATCCTACTTCCAGCAAGATTTACCACTTATTCGTACTTTTGAGCAATTAGAATATAATAAGACCAGTGGCTTATTTGTGGAAGCAAATCCGATAAAAGATCTAATAATTTCATTCCGTTTCTAA
>JBGCES010000716.1:0-11699 GCA_045106545.1 Saprospiraceae bacterium | reverse complement strand
GGGTTACTAATCCAGCGGGCGATACCTTTTTAGAGCCTACCAGTGAATTGGTATTTAATGTCTCTAATAGTCATAAAATAGTGGTCGTTCATCTGCCTGCTACGGGACAAACGTATCAGTCCGTTTGGCATTTTCTTGCGTATCTAGAAGATAAATCGTCTATCAAAGTATTTAGCGTTCCTAAATCTACCTCTATTTTATTTGATACCTCCTACTTACCTGCCACCCAGCAAAACTACATTCCTTTAGTCACTAAATTTGCGGTGCAGGATGCTAAAAATATCAGGAATCTGACTGCTACGCTTTATTATCAAAACGAAGAATTTGTCAACGAAGAAGGGGTCGCTCTTTCCCTTAAAAAAGGAGGAAACTTAATGGTCGCTTTTTCCGCCGATTTCCTTCCATACAATGCTAACCAAACGGCAGCTTGTATTGATTTGGAAGTAGGGATTGATGGTTATTTTGCAGGTACTTCCAGCGACAGAATGGGTGTAAAAACCGACATAGCTTGTGCGCCGCTTTCGTACTATGGTACAGCAATAGAACTAGACGGAGAAGAGGATCGGTTATTTACCAATTGGTTGGATTTGGGTAGTAATACTCATACGTTAGAGATAGGTGGCTGGTTTAAATCTAACTCCAGCTCTAAACAAATTGGCTGGTCAAACCTAATAACCATCGGCACTGAAACACAATACCTCTATCTAAACATTGACCAACAGGGACAGCTATACCTGAGTGATGACCGAACGGGTACCAATCAACATAAATGTGATAACGTTCCACTGATGGAAGCTAATCGCTGGACTTTTGTTAAGTTGTCTTTATATATGAAAGGTGATAATAAGTACCACTTGGCATTGGGAACAACACAGCAAAATAATGTCTCGCAACAAGAAATCATGATTGATACTTTTGATTTTACCCATGTTTATTTTCATCTTGGTGGATCACGGGGAGTAATACAAGGTTTTGCTGGACAAATAGCTGCTGCTAGCTACACCACAGCTAGTTCCACCACATTCAGTAGTCTGAATCCTGAGACAGTGGTTAACTTTTCGGAAGGAAGCGGTAGCTCTGCTGGACAATTCTACATTTCTGGAGCAAAATGGGTCTCCGCGGTTGTCCCGACTCAGGAAGGAATGCAATTGCAATTTTTTGATAATAAATTATTAACTGTTCGTACAGCAATGTTGGGCGTAGCCGTACCAGATGCCCAAAGTTTACAACAATCAGTGCAAGTAAGCGGTACGATGTCGTTACTGGATGCAAAGGACGGATTGCTCAAGTTATTTTATCCGCGAGCCAGTGATCAACAGGTTGGGGTAGCGCATTTTGACCCTTCGGTCTATCGAGCGCAACAATTGTACTACTGGGAAACCGATGATGCCGATGATCTATTGTTACCCAATCTAATGTTTACCGCCTTATCTCCTGGGGCAGTAATGAATGATTTTGAACTTTGGTTAAATGGCGAATCGGGCAAATATACATTGGAAGTATCCTGTCAGTCACTACCATACGAGAATGGTACGAAATTGACAATCGTAGAGTCCTGGAAAAATATTCCTGCGGTAGTTGACGAAGAAAAACAGGTATTCCTAACGGTACACCAACTGGCTGCTATCATCAATGGTACCAGCGAATTTTATGATTACACAAATGCTTCTAAAAGGATTTCAGCCACAGATGAAGAGGTGTATGCTAAAAATCCAATTGACGCAGTGCTGTTGAATCAACCCGGCTCTATACTGGTGCAAGTGGATGTATTGAGTAAAAACGACGAAGATGTACTGGAGAGTTTACCCCCTACTTTAGCCGATATTTATACCACATTCAATGGTGGCTTAGATAGCAACTGGGTATTAGATCCATTACTACCGATTTTGCAACTAACCGAGCGAGAAACACATTTTGAAGCTGAAAAAAATTACCAAAACATCTTGCCAGGTAATTTTACCATTGAAAAATGGATTAGAAATTATGATTTAAATGGTGATTCTTATTCAGCGGTCATGGGACTCCCTGAAGCTTCATTTGCTACCAATAGTCTTGTTTCAATCGTTGCAGATAACAGCCTATTAATTAATATAGAACCCAATGAATCTAACGGACAGGCATTATCTTATCAAACGGAATCCGCAACCCTACAGGCGAACCAGTGGCAACACTTGGCAATTGCTTACGAGACGGGATATGCCTTGCAATTCAATAATCAAAACTATGTTGAAATTAAGCACGATGCCAGCATAAAGCCAAGAGAGGCATTTACTGTAGAAGCTTGGTACTATCAGCCAGCAGGAAGTCCGCAAGATCAAATATTGCTTTCAAAGTGGGGTGAAAAAGCAGACGATCAAAGTTGGATATTGGGAACTTCACAAAAGACTACCTATTTCAAAATAATGGATGAGGAATTGGTAGAGGAGACCTTTATAAATATAGAAAGTGGTTCTTGTTTGGATAATACTTGGAATCACATTGGAGCCAGTTATACTCCCGCCCAAACGCACAATCTTTTACACTTTATCAAGGAGGATGAAAACAATGGCTACGTACTAATTGATGGATTATCGAAGACCCTTCCAGATACGTTAACTGTGGAGTTTAAGGTGGCAGTGTCACTTGAGAATGACGATAGTTCCAGACTCGTTGCGTTAGGTTATCCAAAGAGCAGCAACGAAAATGACTTCAAAAATATCCTTACATTTTCCTGTAGTTCAGCGCAAGAATTAGAGATACGCTTCTTCAACAACAAATTTAGTTTTGATGATAGCCATTCGTTTAAATTTGTTAATAACCAATTGGCACATTTTAGTTTTATTTTTGAAAAAACCGAGGAACAAATAGAACTTAAACTGTACGTGGACGGATTAGCAATAGGTACAGGAACGGTAAGTAGCGAAACCTATAAAAATGACTGGGAAGACTATTTCGAAAGTATGCAAGCAGCCGGCCAAAGTTTAAAATGGATATTGGGGGCTTCCTTCGATAGTAACTCTGATGATAACCTCGACCATAATCATTTCTCTGGCTATTTCGGCGAGCTTCGCGTATGGGACATTTGTCGAACCAAGCAACAAATCATTGATTATAGCAATGTAACGGTTCAGCCAAATGCCAATGGCTTGCTGGGGCTTTTTGTGATGAATCAATCGCCATTTGTAAACGCCACTCCAAGTCAGGGTAGCGAAATTTACATTACTAATCAGGTAACTGATATCAACTATTTTGCAGCATCCAGTAAAAATATTTTTTGGGATACGCTCTCAAGTCCTGTGCGGGCAGTGGTGGTAATAAATGGGTCGAATAATGAGTATTTACCCGAAGAAATTAGTAAGCCAATTCAGCAAAATAAAACGCCCATTTACTTTGGTAAATTGGCAGAGCAAAACCCTCAATTGGTAGGTAAACTGGATAACGTCAGAATGTGGCGACAAGAACGAACCGTTGCCCAAATTGATTATTATCAAATTCACGATTTAGCAAAGAGTATAAAAGAAGAAAGAAATGTAGGTGCTTATGCACACCTCATCGCGGCTTGGGGATTTGACGAAGGAAAAGGCAAAATCATCCACGACAGTGTGGGTAAACTCGAAGGGCAAATCAAAGGAGTCATTCTCAAAAATGACGAAACTGCCGCAAGTATTTGGGTGCCTTCTACTTTCAACGCCGCATTAAAAGTGTACATAGACGGTAACTATGTGCCCCCCAGAGATGGCAGTAATTCCGTTGAACCCAATTTCCCAACTTGTACTAACTTAACTATTTTCGCTTCAAATCAGTCTTTTGGAGATTTAAGACTTTGGTCACCCGTGCATACCCAAGCAGCAATCCGCAAAAGCAGGAACCGCCGATTGGTCGGTAATGAAGCCAATCTGGTAGGCTACTGGTCAATTACCGATGGAATAAATAGTAACATTATCGACCAAAGTCAATACCGGGCAAACGGCTCGGTAAATAGTGATAATACTCACTGGATTTTTCCAGAGGACTCCAGCTATTATCCCATTCCCATCAGCAAAGATCCCATGCTTTGTGTCAATGTTAGTAATGACGTGCATTTTGCGGAAAGTGAAGACGTAGCAGTAGAGGGTGGAGTTACCGCTACCGAATTTAATGGTTTCAAGGAGTTGTTTCTTGGCTTTGTCAATACTAAAGCAGAACAGCAAGAACTGGCACTCAGCATTGACGAACACCCCGAAGAGCCCGTTTTGGTTTATATCGGACAGGCTCAATACGATGCCAAGATAGTAGGATTTATCGAAGGCGCACCACCCGTCCCTAGCGAAAATCTAAGCGTAGATACGAACACCACACCTGACAAATACGTAGGAACTGCCAAGGTCAGTTTGACCAGTGAAGGATCGGTGCAAACAACGCATAGCTTGAATTTGGGTTTAGATATGAACTTAGGATTATCTGGAGAATTGGGTTTAGCGGCAGAAGCATCAGTAAGTGTTGCTGCTGGAGTAATATTGGCAGAGGTCGAAACACAAATATTGGACTTGGAAGGATATGGGGGAGTGGAATTAGCCGGAAATATAGCTGGATCAGTTGAGGATGAAAGACAAGAAAGCATCCAAAATAGTAAAAATGTACATTACGAACTCGACTTGTGTGGTTCATGGGAGAACAATATCTACAACTTAGCGAAGGTCGCCGCCGATAAATTATATATCCAAGCACCCCGAATTTACCGACCTAATAATATGGGAGTAGCAGTTGTAAAATCCCGTACTGCCGATTTGTATGCCTTGCAAGATCCTAAGACGGGCAGAACCATTTCTTATGAATTTAAGGTAGATCCAAATATTCCAGAAGATGTAAATTACATCCTTTTCGAAATCAACCCGGCCTACTTGAAAAATGGATCACTGGATGGGCGCATTGGTTACGATACTGATGTTGCTTATCCTGCCTTGGAGAATAATCCTCATGCCAAAGCCAGTTTCTTTAAGGCACAAGAAGCCTATCAATTAGAAGCTAAAATAAATCGACAGCAGAAAGAATGGCAAAATACGCTGAAGCAAACATTTGGGGGCAAGCAGGATGCCCAAAGTCGGGCGAAGGGCATTAGTTTGGTCAATAATTATGTTTGGACAGCGGACGGTGGTCTGATGAGTGATAGCAAACAACTATCAGTCGCGCACCAAGAAGAACACGAAATAGTAGGTGATATAAACGGGGCATTAAGTGGCAATTACGAAGGAAAAATGATTGCGGGACCTGCAATGATGGTTGGCCCAAAGTATAAACTTAATGGTACACTTGGAGGGGGACTAACGGTTTCCTACACAAACGACAAATCCTCAGAGGCAACCTTCCAGTTAGAGGTAGAAGTGGAAGGAGAAGGTTTTTTAAGTATGCAAGCAGATATGAGTCCACAAGCCGCTATTTCCATTGTAGCTGATAATGAAGCTCAATATACTGCCAATCTGGAAAGCCTAAATCAAGGTTATGCTGCTGGCAACCTACCTTCCACGAATAGCTCTTTCCATACCGCATTGGTGAACGCGGAGATTATACCTAAGAAAGGCACAACCAAATATTTAGTGAAGTGTACAGGAATCGACAATTGGGAATGGCAAAGTGCCAGTACTACCTACCTAGTCACTACCGATGCCGAGGAATTAACGATTTATTTTACGCCGCGCAATACCGCTCGTTCTAACGAATATCCAATTAGATATCAAGCAAATAATTGTCCTGGCAAAGTAAAGGGCTATCGCTTCAAAACCTTTTACTTAAAACCAGACAAAGAGAATTTTAATATTCTAAAAGACGGCTACGAATCGGATGTTCCATTGATTAATCCAGACTGGCTCAATAACCCTGATAATCCCGATGCGGTTGCACTCCAAGAAGCATTACAGAAAACAAATAGGATCTGACGCATTTACCACCGCGTAACTTACGTGAGTCGGGTAGCTCCCAATAATGAAATTGCTTCTCAAGATTTTGGCGAAGCACCGCAAACAGATCCTACTGCTAATGCTTTCTGGATCGACCCAACTGCACAAGTACTGCGCAAGCCCGATGAAATCAGTATTGCCAACAATTATCGGCTGATTCAATTGGTGTTAGGTAATACCAGTGATAGCCGATATGTTAATATTGATTCAGATAATTTTAATGAAACAGATTTGAAGAGCAATATTCATACTTGGATTCGTACACATACCGATACGCACTCGCTTTCGGAAGTAGAACAACAGCGCTTGTACTATCTGATGCTCAATTATTTTAGAGCGTATTTACTCGCAGAATAAGACTTACCTGATGGGGTTGACAGAAAGGTAACCAGTGGCGATATCAATACGATAATAGTCTGCTGAAAACGAATAAGTAAGTTAAACTACGCAGCCACCCACCAAGTGTTAAATCAATTTTGTTCGGGTGGCTGCAGTTTTGGATGGCTTACATTTTTAATTTGGCGTAAACAAAAAAAATAGCACCTTTGGGGTTGGCATTCAGTTTGTCTGAATCCATAGTAAATAACCTTTAAAAAATAAAAAAGTCAGCCCTTGGACGTTACTGCTATTTCATTGTTGGACATCTTGGTGATCATCTCCGTTTTTTTAGGGATGACGCTGAGTGTATTTTTACTGTTCGTAAAATCAGCACGAAGCAAAGCAAATATCTTCTTGGCACTGATTATTTTTGTTTGGGCAACCATTCTAATTCCAGGCTTTTTAGTTCGAGCCGACCTGTTAGATAACTTTCCGCATATCGCGAAATTTATCTTTTATTTTGATTTTTTGATTGGTCCATCGATGTACTTTTACGTCCGTGCTTCTACGGAAGAAGATTTTAAGTGGAAACCAATTTACTATCTCCATTTCGCACTTTTCTTTTTCGAACTCGTTTACAATATTCCATTAATGCTACTCAATGCCAGCGACACGCTGAGCATGTATTGGGAATACATCGAAACGGGCATTTCACCGCATAGTCAACTGATTCCACTACTCAATATGCTGCATATCATCGGCTATTTTGGGTATGCTTGTAAATTGGTATTGGAGTATCGCAAACACGTTACAAATACTTCCTCTTCTGTTGATTTAGCATATCACCGTTGGCTACTGACCTTTTGCATATTAAACGTATTTCCAATCTTTATATTTCTAATTTTATCAGTGGTAGGTTTTGAAATTTTCTCTAAGGAAGTCACCGTTTTTTGCATCTTCTTCTTGATGATCTCTATCTACACCGCTACCCTTTTCAAACCAGCCATTTTTCATAAATTTCCTCACCTTAAACCGCAATCCATTCCAACAATAGAAACTCGCCAGAAGTACGAAAGTTCTAATCTGAATGAAACGCAAAAAGAGGCATATTTAGCAACAATAAAGCAAGAAATGCACCAGCATAAATATTATAAAGAACCAGAATTGACTATCCAACAATTAGCTAAAAAAATAGAAATTCCTACCACTTATTTATCGCAAGTCATCAATGAAAAAATGGGCTGTACCTTTCTCGATTTTATTAATCAATACCGCGTAGAAGCTGCCAAAAAATTGCTCCACGATTCAAACTATGACCACTATTCCATCCTTGGCATCGCTGAAGAAGCAGGTTTTAACTCAAAATCCGCTTTTTACTCCGCTTTTAAACGTTTCACTAATACTACGCCCGCAAAATTCCGTAAGTCATTGATAATGAATTAATTATAATATTAAATTCTCTCCCTAAAAAAGTCCTGATAGCTACATCAGGACTTCCTGATCCAGATCAGGACTTCCTAATGTCCACATCCGCACGTTTGGACTCCTACTTTCCTATACATTTGTATCATCAACAACGCGATAATTATTACCACATCGCTTTTTAGTATTTTTTTGAAGTTATTTAATTGATTTAAACACAAAAAAAAAAAAAAAAATATTTCCATTTCCAACCCACCATCTACCTATTCAATGATACCCAGAGCAAGTGGAAAGAGTAGTTATTAGTGACCCATAATCAGTGATTAGTAACTCGCTTCTTGTTCGCCGATAATTATTCAGATTATTAGATACTTAATTCAAGCAACTGCCTAGCAGTACATGAATTTGTCATGCCCAAAAACAAAGTATGAAAATCAATATCCGCTCCTAATCACTGATAAACTGATCACTAATAATTAAAAAATAGCTTAAACCCAAAGAAAAGCAGCCACCCACCATGTGTTAAATCAATTTTGTTCGGGTGGCTGCCAGTTTTTCGTAAAAAGTCTGACCTCTGACCTCTTAAAATTTTGATTTACCACATATAAAAAATTCAAAAACATGAAAAATTCTCTATACTCCATTCACTCCTTGCTATTTGTTAGCTTGCTTTTTCTCCTTCCTTTGTCCACCAATGCCCAAGGAACCGTCTGTAATAGCGGATCGACTACTGTCCTCAATACTCAAGACGCCGTGGACGATTTTGTTGACAACTATGGCACTTGCGATCAGCTCAACAACTTAACGCTCAGTGGATCAGACATTACGAATGTAGATGGCTTATCTAATATCAGAATTGTTGGTAATAGCCTCCGCATCCAGAACTTACCCAATTTGGAAAACCTGAACGGTTTAGCTAGTTTAACCAGAGTTAGTAACTTAGTGATCGAAAACTGTCCTAAAATTACTGATCTGGACGCTTTTTCCAATTTAACCAGAATAAATATCGAGGTCAGAATACAAGCTAATGCAAATCTAACGAGTGTTGCGGGCTTACAGAATGTTACTTCAGGGAATCCAGCAACTACTGCTCCGATCAGATTCGTCAGAATTTTTAATAATGCTAAACTAGCCGACTGTTGTGTGCTATATGACTTCATCTCGCACCCCAATGTGCAACTCGTAGCCGTCTATGGCAATGCCAGTACTTGTAATCAAAATAGCATTACCGCCGATCCCAACGCTGCAACAATAAATGTCGTTCAAAACGATGAAATCATTGAAAATGGAGTGATTTGTGCAAATACAGCTACCCAACTCCGAGTCAATGCTGGTTTCACCTATCAATGGGCAGCCGATCCTAGTCTAAGCGCAACGGATATCGCTAATCCGACTATCACACCTACGGAAAATACCACCTACAGCGTCACCATCACGGGCTGTAACGAGCAGGTCGCTACCAAAACGATTGCGGTTACTGTTAGAAATGATGACCGTGTTTATGTAAAGTCAGACGCGACGGGTAATAACGATGGCACTTCTTGGGAAAATGCCTTTACCGAACTACAACCTGCTCTTAATCTTCCTTGTGCAGATACAGAAATTTGGGTCGCAGCGGGTACTTACTTACCCACCGAAATTCCCTACGACGAACACGATGATAACGAACGCCTCAAAACCTTCGCCCTGTCTAAAGACGTTACCATCTACGGTGGTTTTGCAGGTACGGAAACGACCTTAGAAGAGCGCAATTTTGCTATTAACGAAACGATTCTGGACGGTAATGGGGGCTATCATACTTTAATTGCTACGGCACTTACCCGCGCGACTATTATCGACGGTTTTACGATTCAAGGCGGAAGTGCTAGTGGAGGCGCGCCGACAAGTACCTACGCTGGTGCTGATTTTACTACTTTTCGCGGTGGTGGTATGTTATTAAATGCCGCTTCGCCAACGATTACAAATTGTATTTTCAAATACAATCTAGCAAGTCTTGGCTCGGCTTTTACCGCCAGATTTAATTCCCAACCACTACTAACAAATTGCTTAATCGCAAATAATACGGCGGCGGCAGGTTCTAGCGCACCAAGCGTAGTGGAAATACAAACGAACTCTAAACCACGATTCATCAACTGTACGATTACGAATAATGATAATGGAATTGCGCACCGTAGTGGAACCGTTACTGCTTATATTAATACAATTTTTTATGCCAATAATACCAACTTCACATTTTTTGGTGATGGTGATGCCAATATTAGAAATAGTCTGATTGAAGGCAGTGGTGGCAGCAATAACTGGAATCTTATTGAGGCTAATGATCTTGGAGGAAATATTGATGCCGATCCAAAATTTGTGGACAGTGATAATGGAGATTATTCCTTGCGTAACGACTCGCCGGCGTTCAATTTTGGTAATAACGCAGATAACGAAACCCCTACTGACCTCGCGGGAAACGCCCGTATATTTAGTGACGTAAATGGAAGCATTATTGATTTAGGGGCGTATGAATTACAGGAATTAGGTTTTCCTGAAATAGCAGTAGAAGGCAATGGTACAGATATTATGCACCAAGATATGGCTCCATCCGCCACGGATAATACGGATTTTAGAGAAAATCGAATTAAAGCATTTACCATCAAAAACGTCGGTACCAATGTTTTAACTTTAGGAACAGACGCAGTAAGCGTTACTGGCACAGCAGCAACTGATTTTATAGTTACGAAACAGCCCAACGCAACCGTTCCCATCAATGGCTCAACTACCTTTACTATTAGATTTGACCCTGCCGAAATCGGGTTAAAAAACGCAGTCGTTAATATCAACAGTAACGATGCGGATGAACAACCATTCACCTATAGCATACAAGGAACGGGCACGCGCGCTAATACCGAAGAAGTGACCATTGATGGTCCATTTTGTAATGGTTGTGACGATCCGCAAGAAGGAAGCGCTCTGGGATGTCTCTCAGGAGTTACCCAGATCATTCAAGCCATTGATGTATCCGATCTGACCGCCGACTTTTTCATCAGTTCCGTCAATTTCAATCAGGAAAGTTTTGATGATGCCCCTAACGTCACCGTAAATATCTTTTGTGGAGATGAAAATACGGTATTATATACCCCCGCTAATACCCCAATCTACTCCCAAGTGTATAAAACGCGCAGCGAGGATGATGGTAAATGTGTAAATATTCCATTTGATACGCCCCCACTGATTGACGCAGATTGTGGCAACAGGATTTGGGTAGAATTTAGAACGACTGGTGGCAACAGTTGTGTCAGTACACCCCCAAATTGCAATGGAACTGCCGCTACTGGCAGGCTTACTTATATCAGAGCCCCGCAGTGTGGTATTAATACTCCACGAACAGTAAGAAGCGAAGGATTCCGATTAGATGCAACTTTCGCTATCAATGTTTTTATTCCTTTACAAATTGAAGGTGAACTCGCCTACTGTTCAGCTGATAATACCACGACCTTGAGTGCAGGAGCAGATTGGCAGAGCTATTTATGGTCGAATGATGCGACCACTTCCACGGTCGAAGTAGCAGCAGGAACGCATTCCGTTACGGTAACCGATGTAAACGGAGCTACCTATGCAGATGAAGTTACCGTGGTAGAAAACGCAAGTCCGCAGCCAATAATTACGGGCGATTTGGAAACCTGCAACAGCACGACCCTTGACGCGGGAACGTGGTCGAGCTACCTTTGGTCAAATGATGCAACGACCCAAACGATTGAGATAGGCTTAGGTACGCACATGGTTACGGTAACGGCAGAAAATGGTTGTACAGGTACGGATGAAGTCACCGTAGCCGATACGCAAGCACCAACCGCGACTTGTAAAAATATCAATGTACAGCTGGACGCTAACGGACAAGCCACTATCACCGCTGATGAAGTAGATAACGGCAGTTCCGATAACTGTGGGAATGTAGCATTAAGTATCGATAAAACAACCTTTACTTGTGCTGACGTAGGCGAAAATAACGTTACGTTGACGGTCAATGATGGCAATGGAAATACCAAAACTTGTACCGCTATC
>JBGCES010000715.1:0-2816 GCA_045106545.1 Saprospiraceae bacterium | reverse complement strand
GATACGCTTTACTACGATTTCTTCTCCTCGGATCAAGTAAAGTTCAATCGGACGGAATTGGATAATTTGGAGTTTTTAACGGAAGTTAACTTTACTGATATTACCAGCTATCCCGTCAACCTCTCGCTAGTCGATGCTTGTGGCAACAACATCGCCAACGGCAGCCAGTGGACGGTACGGATTCAAGATCGGAACAATTGTTATTTCGAAACATTCACTACGGATACTAATGGCAGATTAACAGTTAGTTTGCCACCTTTAAATTATAAAATTCGGATAACGGATGTAAATAATCGCACGGCGGACAATTTACAGACCCTCAACTTCTTGAAATCGCGCATTACCAGTTTGGACGTAGAAACCATCCACCAAGATTCGTTGTACGAATTTAACCGCGACCCCGCGCGCACGGCTTCCGCAGCGCGTATTTCGGAACTGATGGATCGCGAAATCGTCTATCACCGCGCTCCGACCATTACCGCCGCCCAAGGCTTCAATCGTTTCTTTTGTGACGATCCGAGCAAAGCGGCGATTCTAAGTCAGGGCGCATCAGAGTTTTTGCGTTTTCAAATTACCGAAAATCACAACGGCAATGATTGCCCCGTCAACGAAGGCTATTTACGCATCAATAATGCAGCTTCCAACGAGGAAGAACCCAAGATTATTCAATATTCAGCGGCACTTGGTGGCTTTCCTGCTTACGATTTCATCGTGGGCGATCCCAACCTCGTCGATCCGCATTTATACGCTATTAATGTAGAATACTTTTCGCCTAACAACGACTTTTTGGGTGCGCTACTCATGCCCGTTTTTGTGGAAGGTTCAGCGGCAGTTCCAGGTTCGGATATCATCGTGAATCCCGAACAGGGCGACCAAGTACAACTCCCACTCTACGTACTACGTGACCCACCGGGCGACGGTAGTTCGAGTAGCATCGCAGAAGGTAGTACGATTTCAAAATCAATTAGTGCCAGCCAAAGTGAAAGCGGTGGCGTGAATGCGTTTGTAAAAACGGCAACCCGATTTTTCGGAGTCGGTGGTAGTTTTAGGTTAGACATCAACAATGGTGGTGGTGGAGCGCAGTCCGAGGGTTGGAGTTATTCCATGACCACCACTTCCAAAATTTCTACTTCTAGTTCGCAGACCAAAAATGGTCGTGCCGCAGATGTAGTCGTTGGGGCAGGTTTAGCCATGCAGTACGGACTAATTCAGGAACTACGCGCAGGTAGTTGTGATACGATTTACCAGACAACCGTGCAGGGTTTTTCTCCGCACAGCGTCAATACGACTTGGCTATATACCGTTCAGCAAGTTGAAAATATCATTAAGGAATACCGCAACGATTCACTGCGGGTGCAAAATGGAACGTTGGTTTACGAAGATGGTGGCGTTAAGCTATCAAAAGCCGATGCCACCAAACGCCTAGCTGCCTACATTAGCAACTGGGAACAAGTGCTGCGATACCACGACGTAGAGACACTCCCCCACTACACGCTTTGTACACGCGAAGATAAATTCAGCAGCTTATCGAATGACTACCGCGCGGCGGTTTACGAGTGGCAAGATCAATTTTGTACCCAAATTGGAATGTACGACGGTGATGAATTTATCATCAATGACCCGACGAGCATTGTTTGGGACAATCAATTGGTGGACTTATATAATCAAGCTGGAGCAGCCATTCGCAATTTAACGGATTCTGTTCCAGATCCTAATACACTACTTACTTGGGCTTATAATGACGAACGTGAAGATTACGTAGATTCTGAATACGATGCGCTCTTTGGGGCTGCTGCCGAAAATTATACTTACGGCGGTGCAACTTCAATTGAGAAATCTTACAAAGCTGCGCGAACCAGTACTAAGAAGTTTTCTAATAGTTATAATTTTAGTACCAATATTTCACAATCTTTCGATTTCAAAGATGACGTGACATTCATAGTCGCTCCCTTTGGATTAGGAAAATTAGTGAAAGTCGTCGATTTCGATGTGCAAGCAGGTGCTACAGCAAAATTCAATTACAATATTTCCGAAAGTCGCTCTTTAGCTACTTCCGAAAACGTAAATGTTAGCTACAAATTAGCCGACGGCGATATTGGCGACCAGTTTAGCACAACGGTCATTCAAGGACCTTCGCCTAATCATACGCCCTACTTTTCTTTGCTCGGTGGTCGCTCTAGTTGTCCGCCCGAAGCGGGGACGATTTTCCGCGATAATGCGAATATCCAACTCATCGACCCAGAAACGGGCGCGGGTATTAATGAGCTAAGCGTCTTCAATGTCGCTGCCGACGAATCAGCGAATTTTATTATCAAATTAACCAACCTCAACCCGTTTAACGAAAGTCGAAATTTAATCGCCTTTTTGGATAATGCTTCCAATACGGGCGGGGCAGTCGTGAAGTTGGGTGGTAATTTTATTGGCAGTCAAGAATTTTATGGCGTGGAACCAGGTGGCGCAAATGCCGTCGTGTTACCGCTGACCGTGGAGCGAGGCGTTTTCGCTTACAATCACTCTATTCGGGTAGGCTTGCGCTCGCTTTGTGTGGACGGAACATTCAAGGACGAAAGCTTTTACATTACGGTCAACGTCTCTTTCCAAAGCCCTTGTACTGAACTCAGTTTGACGACACCCGATGACAATTGGGTTTTAAATAACACGAATAGCGAGATGGTCATTGGTATCAGAGATTATCAACCCGACAACGAGCCTTTACAAGATGTTCGAGTCCAGTATCGCCGCTTGGGTGCAGGTGATGATTGGGCAGATATTCCGTTGCGTCACTTAGAAGGCTTAGATGTACATGTTACGCCGAG
>JBGCES010000714.1:0-10678 GCA_045106545.1 Saprospiraceae bacterium | reverse complement strand
CCATTTGCTTGCCCGTACTGGTCGAGGGGAATAATCATGTTGTAACCAATGGAAGAAACGGCGTACCCACGCAGGGTTCAGTGTTAGCTCCACAAATCCCGTGGATGATTCTCCGTGATCCACCTGGCGATGAAAGTTTTGCCACCTTCGAGACTAGTAAAGAACGCTGCCGTTCCTACTCTTGGAGCAACGTTGTTGAAGGTAGTACGGAAGTAGGTGGGGCGGTCAAACTAGGCGTAAAAGGAACAGTAGGCGGCGGATTTATTGTGGAAACCTCGACCGAATTTGAAGCATACGTGGAAGCAAGTGCCAGCATGGAGACTGGGATAAAGCGTACTGATCAAAATGAAACTGAAATTTGTTTCAAGAGCACTACGGGTTTTTCAACCTCTGATAATGATAATGTGGTCGGGGCTGATGGAGACGTCTTTATTGGGACAGGAAGAGAATATGCTTACGGTACTTATGTCGATATAAAATACGACCTCAATGCCTGCAAGTTAGATGTAACGGGAGAACTGAGATTTGCGCCAGACGGCGTTGAGACTGAATTTTTCTGGACGGAAGGGAAAATTCGTTCAGAAATCGAGCGATTACAAGACGTCATAGCTGCCGTTGGAAGCGGAGCAACTGAGCAAGAGCAACTGGATAAACTGAGAAATGAAACGCAGTTGAGTATTTGGGAGCAAGCATTAAGCATTAATGAATCTATCAAGGCTAATCAACAGCCCGTACTAGTAGAACCACTTTCTTTCAATGGTGGAGTTAAGAGAACAGGTAGTACCGTCGCTACTTACTCCACTGCATCAACCATTGAATTTGATATATTTGTACAAGGAGAAATCGGTGTCGAGGCAAAGATAGAAGCAGGAGGTAGTGGGGTAACTGGTTACAGTAAAGTAAGGTTAGGGACTAATTTTGGAGAAAGCAGTTCTACAAATACTGAAGGATCTGAGGCTTTTAGTTATTGTATAAGTGACAATGAAGGGGATAAAATTAATGTAGATGTCTATCGAGATTTTATTTTTGGTGGTGTGTATTATGAATTGCGCGAAACTTCGGAAACCAGTTGCCCCTACGAAGGTGGTTATCAACTTGACCAACCCAAATTAAGTGCTACTGTCAGCGGAAGCGATACGGAGAATATTATCCTCCACGCTCCACCAGGTACGACCGTACGCATTCCCTTGAATATTTGTAATGAAAGTATATACGCTCGTTCCTACGATATCAGAATGGATGCTAGTACGAATACGAATGGAGCAGTGGTCAAGTTAGGGGGCGATGATTTGAATGGTGCAAATCCAGTTAATTATTCTATTGGTGCCAATACTTGTTTCACCAATAATGCCAACAAACCGATGCTTGCTATCGAACAAGCAAGTGGTACTAATCCTCCTTTCCAATACGAAAATATCACCCTGACCTTATACTCCTGTGATGAGGATCAAACTTCTACTTTTTCATTTTCCATTTACTTCGATGATCTAGATGGCGATGGCATTCCCGACGATACCGACAGCGATGGCTTATTAGATGTAATCGATAGCTGCCCTGATCTACCCACCCAAGGATTAAATTTTGATGGAGATAATGATTACGTTGAGTTACCTACTAGTATCTTTAATCCCCAGCAAGGAACGATTGAGTATTGGTTTAAAACGGATAATTTAAATACTATTCAAATTCCGCTTTATATCGGTAACCGTGAAAGTGAAAATGGTTTTAGTACGTCAAGCAGAGCACTTGAATTTCATACGGCAATTCGCGATAAAAAAATTGAATTTCTATACCAAAAAGGTATCCAATCTCAAAGGGCGGGATTAAAAGGGAAAACCTTATTGGAATCTGACCGCTGGTATCATTTTGCGGTCACTTATGACCTAAACGGGGAAACAATTATTTACTTGGATGGTATAGAGGAAAGACGGGTTAGTTCAAGTAGCATCGAGGATGAGATTATACCCGCCACCTTCGCTCGTTTGGGCCGACCTGGAGCAGATACTTACTACTTCAACGGTACAATGGACGAATTACGTATCTGGGACGTTGTCCGCACGGCTGCGCAAATTAATGCTAACCTGCAAAAAGAATTAACGGGTACAGAAAATAACCTAGTTGCGCTCTACAACGTCAATGAAGGAGTAGTTGATGGAAATAATACAAGTATTACCGAAATTGTCGATAAAACAGAAAACGAGTATAATGGAGAGCTACAAGGATTAGCGCTTACTGGAAGTACTTCCAATTGGACATTCGGTGCACCGATGGAGCAAGTACAGCCCTGCGCTACCGTTCTACCACTTGATTTTCTGTCTTTCACTGGCACGCCCTTAGCCACTGGTAATCAACTTACTTGGTTGGTAGCCAATGAATATGATACCCAAATACACTTGGTGGAAACCTCATCTGATGGGAAATATTTTATTGAAATCGGTAAACTTAATGCTTCTAATAATAGATACTACCGATGGCTACACGAGCAGCCCGCCCGCCGCGCTTACTACCGCATTCGTACTATAGATACCGATGGTTCGGAAACGTATTCCAATACCATTTTAATCGAATGCGAAACACCCAAAGTGTTAGCTATTCAAGACTTGTTTCCCGTTCCCGCACAGGACGAACTCCATATCAATTTTGCTTTGCCGACAACGGCGCAAATACAAATTGAAATATTGAATCTCGTAGGGCAACGTATGACTAGAGCGCAACAAAGTTTAGCTGCGGGTAATCATCAACTGACGCTTCCAACTAATGAATTAGTGAGCGGAACGTATTTTCTGCGGTTAATACAAACGGATGGAAGCTACGTGCTGCGGAAGTTTATTATTCAACGGTAATTATTTGAAAGGCATCGGATAGCTGCGGGCTATCCGATGCCTATATTCTACTTTTTATTTCCCAAGAATCAGCATTTTCTCTTTTCAATTTAATCATTTTATTATGGTAAGCTATCTCTAATTCCGCTATCTATTTATCGTTTTCTGCTATTGCTTAGTTCACATTTTAACCATTTAAACAAGATTGTTTATTGAAACTCTGATTTTAAGTACTATTTTTTAAAAAACTGATTATCAATTGTTTAGCACGTATTTTACATTTGCATGTAAAATAAGTCCAAGAAAAAAATTACCCATGCAACCTGAGTGCTAGTATTTGTAAAAAATGTGCGACTACTTTTTTCAAAATGCCTATATGTTTGTAGTGTTCAATTTTTGAATTACCAAAAACCATTTTTTTAATTGTTTAACACCACTTTATTATGAAATTTTTAATCACAACGTTTTGTCTATTTTTTAGCTATTTCCTATTTGCCCAATCTGCTAGCATCAAAGGGCAACTACAAGAACCTGATGGCGCGGCAGTCTCCTTTGCTAATGTCGCTTTGTACAACCACTCGGATAGTAGTTTAGTCAAAGTAGAAGTAACCGATGCTAACGGAGTTTTTCGTATCCAAAACTTAGCTGCCGCTAATTACTATCTCGTTTCCACCTACGTTGGTTATGCCGATTTAGTCAAAAATAATTTGCAATTAACGGCTAATCAGCAACTCGATCTTGGCGTGCTGACTTTCGCGACTACGAGTATTGAATTAGCCACCGCGACCGTTACAACCGACCGCGCTATGGTCGAAGTAAAAGCCGACCGTACTGTTTTTAATGTACAAGGCACGATTAATAGCACGGGTTCTGATGGCGTAGAATTGCTGCGCAAAGCACCGGGCGTTGTTTTAGATAACAATGAAAATATCACCGTCTTAGGGCGTAGCGGTGTACTCGTTTACGTGGATGGGAAGCGGTTGCCACTGACTGGCGACGACCTGAGTAACTATCTGAGAAATCTCCCCGCCGAACAGATTGACCGCATTGATATTATCACCACTCCTGGCGCGAAGTACGAAGCCGAAGGTAATGCAGGCATTATCGACATTCGTTTGAAAAAGGACGAAAACCACGGGGCGAATGGTTCAGCAAATATGACCGCACGACAGGGACGTGAGTTTCGTTTTAATACGGGACTAGGCGGTAATTTTAGAAATAAAAAACTCAATACCTTCGGTCAGTTGGGCTATTTTAATAATACTTTCATCAACGATTTAGATTTTATTCAATCACAAAATACTATTCGATTGGATGCCGTCAACGACCACCTGACCGAGCGACAAGGTTATAATTTACGCGTAGGTACAGATTTCTTTTTAGCAAAAAATCACACGCTGGGCGTATTAATTAGTGCGCAGGAAAACGATGGTAGTAAGATGGAATCCAATCGTTCTTTACTTTCTACGATTGCCAATCCGAATCAGATTGATAGTATTTTGGTCGCTGATAATGTTGCCCAGCGCAATATCAAACAACAAACCTATAACCTCAATTATCGCTTCGCGAATCAAAGCGGGCGCAGCTTAAACATTGATTTGGACTATGGAAATTATACGCGTACGCGTACGCTCTTTCAACCAAATTTTTATTTCGATCCTACCGAAACGCAGCTTTTAACGGAAAATATTGACCAATTTATCACGCCTTCCGATATTGACATTTATACTGCCAAAGTGGATTATGAAGAAGAACTCTTGGGTGGAAAACTCGGAACGGGCGCAAAGTTTAGTAAAGTCGTTTCGGACAATACATTTCTAGTTTTTGATGACGAAAATGGCACGTTTGTACAAGATAATCGCCGCTCCAACGAGTTCGTTTATGATGAAAATGTCTTTGCGGCTTATTTTTCTTTTTCTAGAAAGCTCAATAAAAAAATAAGTTTTTCTACGGGTTTGCGCGCCGAACAAACCAACGCAATGGGAAATCTGACCGCCTTCGCGACCGACCTTAACGAACCGCCCGTAGAGTTGAACTACCTCAATTGGTTTCCTAGTGCTGGTATCCGTTGGCAAGCCAATAAAAAGAACACTTTAGCTCTCAATTATAGCCGCCGCATCAACCGACCAGAATACAACATTCTCAATCCATTTACGGAACAATTAAGTGAGTTATCATACAAAAGAGGCAATCCATTTCTACAACCCGAAATCGTCAATAACGTCGAGTTGGGCTATACTTACGCCAGTCGTTTCAATTTTAAATTAGCCTACAGCTATACCACCGATCAAATCACTCGCTTAGTCGTACCTAATACCGATATAGACAGCCGATCTGCTTCACTGACTTGGGAAAATTTAGCGGAACAACACTTGTATAGTTTTAACGCTACGCTGCCTTTTAAAGTAACCGATTGGTGGAATGCGATGATTAATTTTAACGCCAGTTATATCAACAACCAAGCAGATTTCGGTGGAGAGGCGACCGTTGATATACAGGCATTCGCCTACGGATTTTATCAACAGCAGACGTTCACTTTACCTCAAGGGTTGAAGTTTGAAATATCGGGATGGTACAATGGGCCAGGTGTCTGGGGTGGCGTTTTTGAATCTGATCCTAACTGGAGTTTGAATTTCGGTTTGCAGCGCAAATTCTTAAAAAATAAACTCAACGCACGGCTGGCGGTCAATGATGTATTTTTTCAAGCGCCTTGGAGTGGTACTTCCAACTTTAATGGTTTGTTTATGCAAGCACGAGGCACGTGGGATAGTCGTTTTGTCAGCCTTAGTTTAGGGTATAATTTTGGTAATCGCAAAGTGAAATCACGGAAGCGGAAGACGGGCTTGGAAGATGAGGCGGGGCGCACGAAAGAACAGTAGCAATATTTATCAAATACGCCACCAAATTACCAATAGTGGTGCTACGATAAAAATCGATAGAAAAGTGGTCGTAAAAAACGGAGTCTTGCAATTATAATTTGTAACTTCATAAATGTTTCCCAACAACAGCTGTCTTCCTGACAGCTGTTGTTTTTAATTAAAATAAACCTTTCCACATGACCTTTCGCATCACATCTACCCTACTCACCACACTTCTATTTTTCGTCTTCTCTTGCCAATCCCCTACGCCTCCACCTACCGAAGAAACCACTACCGAAAACGCTGCCGACCTTACATACGACTCGCTCAAAGCACAACAATACGGCGCAGACGACTATGGTATGAAAAAGTACGTCTTTGCTTTTTTAAAACGCGGTCCTTCGCCAGAACAAGATTCTACTAAAGCTGCGGATTTACAAGCAGCGCACATGGCAAATATCAAACACATGGCAGCAGAAGGACAATTGGTGTTAGCTGGTCCATTTTTCGGGAATGATTCACTGCGTGGTATTTATCTATTTAATGTCCAAACTATCGCAGAAGCGGAGGCATTGACCGCTACAGATCCGTTGATTCAGTCGGGTGGTTTGGTGATGGATATGAAGGAATGGTACGGTTCGGCGGCGTTAATGGCAGTGAGTGGACTGCATGAGGAAATTTCAAAGATTAAGATGTAATTACCATTTTCTCCTCCCTAAACTCGTCACCGTCGCCACCAAAAACACTCCTATCAACGACAAAAAGTAAATCACATCTCGGGTATCCAACATCCCACGGCTAATCGAATTATAGTGATAATCCATTCCCAGCATTTGTACGATATCGTCCACGCGACCAACGAAGATGGGTAGTTTGCTAAAGAAAAAGAAGCCCCAATAAAAAAGGAAGGAAAGAAAGGTTGCCAATATAAATGCGACAATCTGATTATTACTGACCGAACTCGCAAAAATACCTATCGCTACAAATCCCGCCGCCAAAAAGAACAACCCAATGTACGAACCTGCCACTGCCCCGAGGTCAATATTTCCTACGGGATTACCCAAAGAATAAACGGTATAAACGTATAATACAGTCGGCAATAAGGCGAAAGTGACCAATAATAAACACGCCAAATATTTTCCTAAAACAATCTCTATATCGCGTAGCGGACGCGTCACCAATAGCTCAATTGTACCCGTCTGATGTTCTTCCGAAAAGGAGCGCATGGTAATCGCAGGTATCAAAAACATAAAAATTAACGGCGCAAGCGAAAACAACTGATCCAGCGTCGCGTACTGATAATTAAGCAAACTCGTATCGGTAAACACAAACATCATCAAGCCCAAAAACGTCAGAAATACACCGATGACGATGTAGCCGATCAAGGAACTGAAGAAAGTGTTGAGTTCTTTTTGAAAAATACTTAGCATTCTTTGAGTTGGTAGTTAATAGTTTTTAGTTGGTTATTGCTGCTGCTGCTTGCTTCTTACTTTTTATAAAAGCAGGGTTGCGATCATCGTAAATCAGTAGGCATTTAAATAACTTTTCATCTACTTCATTTACTGTTAATTGCTCTACTGTCTTATATAACTTTGAATCGCCCTCCATTTGGTCAAGCAGATTTGCTTTATCAAAAGAAACGATTTCACCAGTACTGAAATTTAATATCTTTTGGTATAAAACGGGAACAGTTCGCTTCACATAACCGCTGCGAAATGGTCGCCCATTTAATGGATTGTAGGCTTGGATCAAAACATTCGTTTCCTCCGTTTTTTCGTATTCAAAATAGCATAACCTGCCCCGTACTTGCAAACCTGCAAAAGTCGGCAACTCGCTATTCGTCGAGCCGTTTGCTAATTGCAAATAAGGAATTCCGTCTAAACTTACACCCCACACTTCATTGATAGTCAGTAACTTATATTGAGAAGTATCTCTTAGTCTAAAATTATCAATCTGCGTCAAAAAGGTCTGTGGATTAGAAAAAACGTTGGCGCGTACTTCCTGCCACTGTAAGTCTGGTTCGTTGCGTTGGAAAGATTCAGCGGAGAGATATAAGCCGTCTTTGAACTTGAAGTTTTTAGTAATTAAAAGGCTATCTGATTGAGCGAAAGCAAATTGAGCTATTAGTAAAATGAACGCGGAGGCGCAGAGGCGCGGAGATATTTTTACACTTCTAACGTATCCAAAACGTGATCGCGCAGAGGATTTTTTTAAAAAAAAGTCTTGCGGAATGCGCAGAATATTACGTAGCAATAATTGAAACGCAAAACTTGTCCTGAACTTGAGTCGGGAGGCGCAAAACTTGTCCCGAATTCGATTCGGGAAACGCAGAGCATTTTTAATTAAAATTTGCATTTTAAGGCTTTTGCATTCAATCAAAAATCTGCACCAATCCATTAAATCTTGTCCAATCCGTGTTCCCATTCTATTTTGTCAATTGTTGGAAAATATCTTCGACGCTGTAAACTTCCTTTTGCATCTCAATCAACGTCAGATTTTGCGCTACCGCGAAACGAAAAATCGCTGCGCGAATGTCCTGCGTACTATCTGCCGTCAATTGCCAACGCTTGTTGCCCAACGACTGCACCGCACTTACATCTTTAATAGATTGTAAAACATTCGCTTTAGTTGGTTCTAAAAATTCAACCGTAACGACAGTTTGTCCTTTAATGCGCTGTTGTAGTTGATCAATTGGATCGTTCGCGACAATTTTTCCTTTATTAATAATCAAAACGCGGTCGCACAGTGCTTGTACTTCTTGCATGATGTGCGTAGAAAAAATGACCGTTTTTTCCTGCCCTAATTGCTTAATCAAAGAACGAATTTCCACCAATTGATTGGGGTCGAGTCCTGAAGTAGGCTCATCCAAAATCAATACATCAGGATCGTGCAACATCGCCTGCGATAAACCGACGCGTTGTCGATATCCTTTGGATAGCGAACCAATCAATTTATGCTGTTCGCGTCCTAAACCTGTCATTTCTATCAACTCCCCTACCCTTTTTTTCGAGTTGTTCACCTTATGTAGCCCCGCCACAAATTGCAAATACTCTTTTACATATAGATCTTTGTACAGCGGATTATGTTCTGGCAGATACCCAATCCGCGCTTGTGTTTTCAGCGGTTCGAGTTCCGTATCAAAACCACAAACCGTTGCCTTACCTTCCGATTGTGGAATAAAACCCGTGATGATTTTCATCGTCGTCGTTTTACCCGCACCGTTAGGTCCAAGGAAACCGAGAATTTCACCTTTATTTGCTGTAAAGGTCACATTGTCGATGGCGCGTTGTGCACCGTATATTTTAGTCAGATTTTCTACTTGTACGGACATGGTTGTAGTTTCTAGTTTGGAGTTTTTAGTTGGTAGTCGCACGTAGCGATTCGCAAAACTAACGAATTTATCGCAGGTCAATTAGAACGTCACTTATTCGACGATCGGTATTGTTAAAAGCAGTACTTTCATTTTAAATTAATGTTAAAACATGCGTGTAAATCACCTTTATGTTCATAACAACTAACTCTGACGCTCGTTTGGAGTTATATCAGTAAAAGTAATTTACTCAAAACAACATTTGTAGCCTTGATTCATAAAAATAAAATTTTCATCAGAATCAATCATAATTTAAAAGGTGGTTTGTATAACGTTCTAAACAATTTTTGAAAAACTTTCAAACCACCTTTACACTACTTTTAAACTATTTTATAATCATGAAAAAAATAAATTTCTTTATCGCCTTAGCTGCTTTTTTTGTTTTAGCAGCTTGTACGAATCCTACTCCAAATTCATCAGCCGATACCACTACAGCGGAGGAAATGGGGCAAAAAATGGAAAAGGAAGCAGCCATCTCAATAGAAAAAGCAGTGGAAGAGGTCGCAACTCCAGAAGAATCTCCTAGTACAGAAATAGTCGAAGAAGTTGCAGAACCAGCAACAACTGAAGTGATGGAAAAACCTAAAGCTGGTACTCCCCAAGCAGTAAAAGTAAATAAAGCCACCACTAAGAAAGAGAAGAGAATCGCAGAGAAATCTACGCCAATGCCTAAGCAAGTGGAGCAAAAAGTGAATACTACGGTAAAAGAAACCGCAGCTAAAGTGGTCACTGCTACCTCGACCGTAAGCACTACCAGCAGTCCAGTAACTACTGTTAATGTTAATCAAAAAGAAACAACTCCTGCTCCAAAAGTAGAAAAAGAAGTAGCTCCCGTAATCGCTAAACCTGACCACGGGTTATGGAATAGCATTTTGCAAAAAAATGTGAGCAGCAGCGGGAAAGTAAATTATGCAGGTATTAAAACACAGAAAGCACAATTGGAAAAGTACTTGACTGATTTAGAAAGCAATACGCCACAATCGGATTGGTCGCGCAACGAAAAATTAGCTTACTGGATCAATGTTTATAACGCTTATACCGTAAAATTAATCGTAGATAATTATCCAACCAAGAGTATTACCGATTTAGAAGGCGGTAAGCCGTGGGATAAGAAATGGATTAAAATTGCTGGAAAAACTTACTCGTTGAATAATATCGAAAATGACTTGATTCGTCCACGTTTCAAAGAACCACGCATTCACTTTGCCGTAAATTGTGCCGCACAGTCTTGTCCGCCGATTTTAAATAAAGCATGGACAGCAGATAATTTGAGTCGCTATTTCAACCAACAAGCAAAGTCGTTTATTAATAATAGTAAATACAACCAAATCAGCGCAAACAGCGTGACCGTATCCAAGATTTTTGATTGGTACGGCGAAGATTTTGGTAATTTAATCGACTACTTGAATAAGTTTAGTGATACGAAAATCAGCAGCGACGCAACCGTTAATTATAAGGAATACGATTGGAATTTGAATAATTAAATTGGTGGACAGCAGACGGTTGAAGGCAGAGCTGTTAAGTGCTAATTTTAATGTAAAATTTAAAATAGCCTGCCCCGAAGAATTTCGGGGTAAAACCGCAAAATAGCCTGTACCGCAGAATTGCGGTATAAAAGTCACACGTCG
>JBGCES010000713.1:0-2457 GCA_045106545.1 Saprospiraceae bacterium | reverse complement strand
TTCTACTGACTTCAATGGTAGTTATCAAATAGAGGTTACCCCTGGAGCATACACTATTGAATTTAGCTACATTGGTTACGAAACGCAGCAGCAACAAATCACTTTAGCAGCAGGAGAAAACCTTACCTTAGATGCTAATTTGACCACTACCACTACCCTACTCCAAACCGCCACCGTCACTAGCGGTCGCTACGAAAAACCACTCAGTGAGGTAACCGTTTCGCTGGAAGTGATCAAACCTGCTTTAGTAGAAAGTGTCAATTCTACCTCCGTAGATGAAGTGCTGGAAAAAGTGCCCGGTGTCACTATCGTGGATGGTCAAGCCAATATTCGGGGCGGTTCGGGTTATAGCTACGGCGCGGGTAGTCGAGTGCTGCTAATGGTGGATGATATACCGATTTTGGCGGGTGACTCGGGCGCGTCCAATTGGGATGATATTCCCGTCGAAAATATTGAGCAAATTGAGGTTATCAAAGGTGCAGCTTCCGCGCTTTATGGTTCGTCGGCTTTGAATGGCATCATCAACGTGCGGACGGGTTACGCCAAAAATGAACCCGAAACAAAAATCTCTACTTTTTATAAATATTACGCCGATCCTGCGGACGAAAAGCGCATTTGGTGGGAAGATGGCGAGCGTCCGCGCGAATTTGGTGGTAGCATTTTGCATCGACGAAAAATCGGAAAATTTGATTTAAATATTGGCGGTTTTCATTTGAATCGCAATGATATTAATGACTCCACTTCTACGCGTTATGCGCGGGTTAATTTAGGAACGCGTTACCGCATTACGGATCGCCTTTCCGTAGGTTTGAATGCTAATGTGAACCGACGCAATACCAGCAATTTTTTCTTTTGGCAAGATGCAGAAGCGGGCATTTATCGCCCCGCTGCGGGTACGGTTTCTACGACCGACGCGACGCGTTTTAACATCGATCCTTTTGTTACTTATTTTGCTGAAAATGGCGCGCGTCATCGCATTATTACGCGTTGGTTAAGCTTGAATAATGAAGCGAATCAGGGCAATAGCAATAGTTCCAATTACCTCTACGGCGAGTATCAATTTCAGTATCCGTTCGACTTCGGCATGGTCGCTACAGCGGGAGTCGTGACGGGCAATACCAATTCCGATTCTGAGCTTTTTGGCGATACGACTTTTACCGCAAATAACCTCGCTTTTTACGCGCAAGTGGAGCAGAAATTATTTGAAAAATTGAATCTATCGGGTGGTTTTCGTTACGAGCGTAATCGCTTAAACAATCCGGGTTTTACTTACAATAATGGATTAAATGACGTGACCATCGCGCCTTCCGACGAAACCGAAGCCAAACCCGTTTTTCGTCTCGGACTGAATTATCAAGTCGCAGAATATACCTTCCTCCGCGCCAGTTGGGGACAAGGCTACCGCTTCCCGACCATCGCCGAGAAGTTTATTACGACCCAGTTTGGTGGCGTACCGATTAGTCCCAATCCCGACTTGACTTCCGAGACGGGTTTTAGTACCGAAATCGGCATCAAACAAGGCTTTCGAGTATCGAACGTAGAAGGATTTATCGACGTTTCCGCCTTTTGGTCGGAATATCAGGATATGATGGAGTTTACTTTTGTCAACCTCTTCCCTACTGGTTTTCAATCGCAGAACATCGGCGACACCGACATCAAAGGCATCGACGTGAGCATCGCAGGACGCGGCAATTTGGGCAGTGTCCCCATCACCTTTTTGACGGGTTACACCTTCATCAATCCGCTCTTCAAAGAGTTCGACACCACGCCCGTCGTACGCGGCGAAGATCCCACCGAAGGACAAACGAATGCCCGTAATTCTTCCGTCGATTTCAATATTCTCAAATACCGTTCGCGCCACTCCGTGAAGTTTGATTTGGAAGGTCAAATCAAGCAATTGACCATCGGCGCATCCGCCATTTATAACTCCCAAATCGAAGCCGTGGACTTAATTTTTGAAGCCTTAGTCGTCCCTGGTCTCACCGATTTCCGCGCCGCGAATGCGAATGGTTATACCGTGCTGGGTTTGCGGGCAGCTTATAATTTTACGCCTCAGATTAAATTGTCTTTAATTGGGAATAATTTGTTGAATGTGGGCTATTCGGTAAGACCGGGGTTGTTGGAGGCGGGAAGGACGTTTACGGTGCGGTTGGATATGAAGTTTTAGTGCGAACGTAAATTGGAGAAAGTTTGTTAACTTTGATAAAAAGATCCTTATGGCACAAACGATGATTTTAGAAAACGAGCTATTGGAGCAGATCAAGATGACTCCCAATGAATTAAAGTTGGAAATTGCGGGCTATTTATACGAAAAACAGCGGCTAACAATGGGATAAGCAACGCGATTAGCTGGCTTAGATCATCTCGCTTTTCAGCGCGAACTAGCCAAACGTGATGTCTATATTCATTATGATCTAAAAGATTTTGAAACGGATTTAAAAAACCTCAATATTAAAC